>CBDUWJ010000238.1:0-4788 GCA_965370895.1 uncultured Anaerolineae bacterium
AGTACGACCTCCCGCTGGTGATCCAGGACCGCACCTTCGACAACAGCAACCAGCTAGTCTATCGGCCCAACGGCATGATGGACAGCATGATGGGCTTTGTGGGGGATCGCATTCTGGTCAACGGGCGGCCCGATCAACGATTGTCGCTGGCGACGCGCGCCTACCGGCTGCGCCTGCTCAATGGGTCCAACTCACGCATATACAAGCTGGCCTGGGACGATGGCACGCCGATGACCGTCATCGGCACCGACGGCGGCCTGCTGGAGAGGCCGGTGGAGAAGGCCTACGTCACGCTGGCCCCGGCGGAGCGGCTGGACCTGTGGCTGGACCTGAGCGGCCGGCCGGTGGGCACCGAGATGACGCTGCAAAGCCTGCCCTTTGCCGGTGCAGAGTCCGGCGGGATGATGGGCGGTGGCATGGGCAGAGGAATGGGCGGCGGCATGGGTGGCGGGATGATGGACGGCGACCAGACTCTGCCCAACGGCGCTTCCTTCCCGGTGCTCGTGCTGGCCGTGGAACGGGCCGAGGCGGAGACCCGCTCGCTGCCGCAACGCCTGTCCACCATCACCCGCTACCGCCTGGAGGAGGCCGTCAATCACAACAACCCCCGTACCTTCCGCATGATGATGCGGCGCATGGCCTGGACGATCAACGGACGTGTCTTTGAGATGGAGGGCGTCGCAAGCGACGAGGTGGTGCGTTTGAACACCCTGGAGGTGTGGGACCTGGTCAACGAGGCGGGCGGGGGTGCGGGGATGGGCATGGCATTGCCGCATCCCATCCACATCCACGGCTTGCAGTTCCAGGTCATCGAGCGGCAGGTGGATCCGCGACAGGCGGCTGCCTGGCAGACGGTGAGCGATGGCTACGTGGACGAGGGCTGGAAGGACGTAGTGCTGCTGATGCCGGGCGAACGGGCCCGGGTGCTGCTCAAGTTCGAGGATTATTCCGGGCTGTTCCTCTACCACTGCCACAATCTGGAGCACGAGGACATGGGCATGATGCGCAACTACCTGGTTGAGGGCGACGCGGTATAGACCGCGCACGGATTTCCCGTACCAGGAAATCAAGAGGAGGTTACAAACAATCATGAAACAACGGATATGGATTTCTGGGATTGTTCTGACGGTGCTGGCCCTGCTTCTGGTCGCCTGCGGTCCGGGGACATCGGCGCCCGGGGATGATGCGCAGACTGTGGAGGGCTTTCTCAGGAACGCCGACGGCTACGCCGACATCAGCGTGCAGCAACTGGCCGAACTGCTCGAGGACACGGACGTGGCCCTGGTTAACGTGCACATCCCCTATCAGGGGGAGTTGCCACAGACCGACCTGTTTATCCCTTACGACGAGATAGCGGACAACCTGGGCCACCTTCCGGACAAGGATGCGCCAATCGTCCTCTACTGTCGCAGCGGGGGTATGAGCACGGCGGCGGCTCAGGAATTGGTCTCGCTCGGCTACACCAATGTGCTGGAAGTGGATGGTGGCTTCAATGCCTGGGAGGCGTCAGGGTACGAGCTACTGAACGAGAGTAGATGAATCTCTCAGTGGAACAGCGAGTGAGCGAGCAGATCGACACAAGACCGGCTGTCCAGATTCTTTTGTGGTGGTGGCGGGATAACGAAGGGATTTCTGGTACACCAGGAGACACACGATGATAAACAAGAAGATTGTGGTTTACTACCAGCCGGGCTGACTGTTCTGTGGCTTGGTGAAAGAGTTTCTTTCCCAGAAAGGCGTCCCGTTCACCGAGCGCGACGTCTCGCAGGATCCAGAGGCATTGGCGGAACTGGAAGCGTTGGGCGTGATGACCACCCCGGTGACGGTGATTGATGGTGAGGTTGTGATCGGCTTTGATCGGGCGAATCTGGAGCGGCTGTTGAGCCATAGTTGAGGAGGTGCGAGCGGTGAAGACGCGAAATATCGTGATTGGTGTTGACCTGACGACACGAGTTCGGGCACCTGCAGGCGATCCCCGTGCCGCTGGCTCACCTTCTGCTCATCCTTTAGCCACGCCACGGCCGGAGGGGTGGCGCCCGTTGGCTGCGCGTGCTGGTTGGATTCGTCGCCCACCAGGCCCTTTGGGAGGTCGCCGCCGAAAGCTATGTCGCGGCCAGCGCCGGGCCAGACCGCTTCCGTTCTGGTCCCAGAGTCGGTTGGGTTATTGATGCCCTGCTGTGGGGCGGCATGGCCTCTCTAGCTGTGGCCTGCACCATGTTCCTGTTGAGGAAAAGGCCATCTCCTTGACACCTGTCCATGCTGGCGGCCCGGCGATCAGGTGTCCTCGTCGAGGCGCTGAACGTTCTTTGCAGATTCTTTACACGAGCTTTGTCGTTCCTTCACACGAACCTGTCATACTGAGGTCAATACGAAGGGAGGCATACAGTGCCACAGAATATGGGTGCGATTGATCGGATCGCAAGAGTGTTGTTGGCCGCAATAGTGTTGGTTCTGTATCTGACCGGTGTGATTTCCGGTCTGGCAGCCATCATATTGGGCGTGATTGCCGTAATCTTTGTCGTGGCCAGTGTCATCGGCTTTTGCCCGCTTTACGTGCCGCTGAAACTGTCTACCAACAAGAAAGAATAGAGACCTATTCCCAACCAAAAAGGGAGAACGTTAAGATGACCAAGAATGTGATCGACTATGCGTTTCGGACCCGGCTGGACCTGCCCTACGAGCAGGCTGTCGAGCGAGTGGTCGCCGCGCTGAAAGAAGAAGGCTTTGGCGTGTTGACCGAGATCGATGTGCAAGCGACCCTCAAGAAAAAGTTGAACACCGACTTTCGCCAGTACGCCATCCTGGGCGCTTGCAACCCGCCTCTGGCCCACCGGGCCCTGAGCACGGATCTGGAGCTCGGGCTGCTGCTGCCCTGCAACGTCATCGTCTACGAAGAGGATGGCGGCAGCCAGGTGTCCATTGTGGACCCCATCTCGATGCTGGGCGTGGTGGAGAATCCCGAGTTGGAGCCGGTGGCCAGCGAGGCGCGAACCCGGCTGCGGCGGGTGATCGAGACTTTGAACGCCTGACAACGATACAACGGGAATCCCTCGGCGCTGACGAGACGCTGGGGGATTCTCACCACTCCGTTTCTTGACGGGAGAATCCTGTGGCCAACTATCCAGGTTCACCGGCGTTCGACCCCATTTGCGGCATGTGGCTGGAACCCGACCAGATCGCCGTCACCCACACCTACCTTGGCCAGACCTACGGTTTTTGCTGCAATGAGTGCTGCGAGATTTTTGCCCGTGTTCCCGAGGCCCACATCGTACGCCTGGCACACGAGCCGACAAACTCGGCAGGGCACCGATGTCCTTTTCAACGACCGGCAAACCGCGACTCGGACGGCGGAACAGAATCCAAAGACCCAGAGAGGTAAGCAATGAAAGTGCAGCGGTGCATCTCCTGTGTCACCAGTTGGGTTGAGCGTGCGTACGGCATGGCCGATATCCGGATCACAGACCTGGAACGGCGGCGGCTGATTGCGGCGCTGCTTTCTCGTCCTCACCTGATCCTCAGTGGCCCGGCTGGCATCGGCAAGTGTGGGTTGGCCCGTGCCCTCGCCCTGTCGGGTGTGGAAGGTGAGCGGGACCGTGTGTGCTTGCTCCAGGGCCACCCCTGGTGGGCAGCCAATACGGCAGACGTCGGTCACTTTGTCGAATTGCAGACCGATTTCAGTCTGTGGCGGCTGGCTCACTTTGCCTACTCTGCTTTGAACGGCAATGGGGCAGGCTCCCGAAACGGCGCTTCCAGCCTCGGCGTGACCGCCGATCGGGCCGATCGAGACATCCGGTCAGCGGGCGATGTTTGCGCCTACGTAGCCTGCGTGGAGCGCACAAGCCCTGTGGAGATCGAGCTCTATTTCCGAGTGGTTGCCGAGTGGTTGCTCACAAACGGGCGGGGCGTATCCAGGTTTGTACCCCTTCGCCTGGTGGGGACGTTCGACGGCTTTGCTCCCCCGGACCTGGACGACCGAATCCTGCGCGTAACGGGATCTGTGCACTTGAGCGGCGCGTTAGATGGCGCTCCAAGGGACTGCTGGCCGGATGCAGGTGCGGTCTTGCGGACACAGGCTTGACAGCGGCCTCCCCATGGTGTAACATGGAGGTTGAAAAACAGAAGCTGAAGGAGGCGCCGCGTGCCTGGTGTCAAGATTCTGGTAGTTGACGACGAACAGAGTATCCTCGACCTGGTGACGGCCTATCTGCGTCGCGAGGGCTACGAGGTCCACACGGCGATGGACGGACCGGCTGGTCTCAAGGCAGCGCGTGCTTTCAAGCCAGACCTGATCGTGCTGGACGTGATGCTGCCTGGCATGGACGGCATCGAGTTGCTGACCCGGCTGCGGCGCGAGTCGGACGTGTACGTCATCATGCTCACCGCCAGGTCAGAGGAGACCGACAAGATTGTGGGCCTATCGGTGGGCGCCGACGACTATTTGACCAAGCCCTTCAGCCCTCGCGAGCTGGTGGCCCGCGTCAAGGCCGCCCTGCGCCGCCTGCGCAGCGGCGTCGCGGCAGCGGATACAACCATGCTTGCCTTCCGGCGCATCCGCCTGGACACCGGTCGCCGCCAGGTGTGGGTGGACGACGAGCTGGTGGAGCTGACCAGCACCGAGTTTGATCTGGTCAAGAGCCTGGCCGAGCATCGCGGGCTGGTGCTCAGCCGCGAGCAGCTCCTGCAACAAGTGTGGGGCTACGATTTCTACGGCGAGGAGCGGGTGGTGGATGTCCACATCGGCCACATCCGGCAGAAGCTGGGCGATGGGCGCTTCATCGTCACCGTGCG
>CBDUWJ010000239.1:0-4784 GCA_965370895.1 uncultured Anaerolineae bacterium
GGATAGGTCTGTTGGATGTAGTTCAGGTCGTACTTGGCCCGGTCGCATTCCTGGCAGCCCGTCGAGAAAAAATAGGCCAGGTGGATCGGTTTCTCCCCTGCTTCAGACCCTTGGGTTCCGCTCGGCGGCTCCGCAGTGGCGGCGCCTGGTGTAGCAGTGCCAGTCGGGGCGCCGCCGATCAGTTCCTCCAGCGGTGGCAGGCCGATGCCCCCCTGAGCCAGGTATTCCTCAACCAGCCCGCGAAGCTGACCCTCGATCTCCGCCACACCTACCAGCATCTGCCGGTCCACAAGGACCTGAGGGGTCCCGGCTGGCGGGGCGTCCACGCCCAAGGCCTCGTTGAGCTGGGCCAGGATCTCGGCACCCTCCGGTTGGCTCAGGTCGCCACCGTAGACATGAAACTGGCCGCCATACTCTTGGCCCAACCCGGCGATAAGACTGTTCAGCTTTTCAAAATCGGCATGGTTGGGGTCAAAGAAAACCAGAACCTGAACAGACGGTTGCGGCGTGGGCCGCACCACCTCGGGCAGGTCGTCCATGGAGGGATAGTCCACGCCGCCCTGGGCCAGGTATTCGTCAATGTAGCCCTCCAGCTCTTCCGGGATCTGTGCCGAGCCGATCATCACCTTGTCACCGATGATCAGGACAGGCACTCCACCCTGCTGGTCTTGTGGCACGCCCAGCTTTGTCTCCAGACCCAGAAGGGTGAGGTATTTGTCGGTGTCGCCGTAGACCTCAATGTACTGGTACTCGACCTGGTCACCATACTTCTCGTAGACCCCGGGCAGAAACTCGTCCATAACCACATGGCAGTGGGGGCAGGTCTCACCGTAGAAAAAGAGAAAGCGGACCACCGGCTTGCCCGGTTCGCCCGTGGCAGCACCGGCAATCACGGGCAACCCAGCGCCGGCCTCCGCGTTTGCCGTGTTTTGTGCGCCAAACACCGGTCCGCTGCCCAAAAGTAGGACCAACCCAGCCAATGTCGCGGTGAGCAGCCAGAGTCCCACTCCGGTGGGCGCCACCGACTCTGTTTTCATCCCTATCAGCCTCCGAACCTGCTTCAGTCTCGGACCCTGAGCCAACCACCGACCCAGAGCCAGCCGGGATTATAGCACAATCCGGCCGGTTTTCCCAAAAGCAAGATTGGCTTGGGATGTGCTCACGCGCCTGGCAGACCAGATGCCGCATATGTGCGCACCAAATCGCCACCCTCAACGGGCAGCACGTTGCCTCCACGCCAGAGCAGAGGAACTCGGGCGTGACTGGACTTTTGGTGAACGCACGACAGCCGAAACACCTTTTCGCTATCCAGGCAAGATGTGCTATAATGGCGCCCAGTGTTGAACCAGGCCACGAGACTGACGGGGAACGTCGATGCCCGTCGCTACCAAGGAGTTGAACGCATGGTCTCAGCGGAGTTACTGGCTCGGTATCGGATCTTTGACAATCTCCCCGTCAAGATCGCCACGGCCATACAAGATCAGGCCCAGATAGCGCCGTACGCGCCGGGCGAGGTGATCGTCCCGGCCGGGCAACCATTCACTTTCTTTGGCGTTCTCCTTGAAGGGGAAGCGGAAGCCTATCTACCGCAGCAAGAGGGAGAACCACGCAGCATCCAATCCTTCAAGGCCGGAAGTACCGTGGGTGAGATGTCGCTGCTGACCGGTCAGAGCGCACCTGTGGACGTGATCGCGACAGCTCCCAGCCGTGTGCTGCTCATCCCGGTGAACCTGTTCCAGCGCTGGGTCGGGGTTGATCCGGCGGCGTTGCAGACCTTCTCCCGGTCCGTCGCCCAGCGTAGCATCCTGGTCGAACAGGGGCAACAAGAACAGGCCCGGTTGGTGACCGATCGGGAGGGCGCCGAGGATCCGTACGGGCTGAACCTGACACCCGACGAGCCCCAGAAGCTGCTTGTGATCAACCTGCGCACCGGATCCCTCAAGTACCGCTACTTTAACACCGACGACGAGGCCAGGAACGTCGAAGGGCAGGTGGAGTGGATTGGCCAGCCGCACGCGCTGCAAACGCACATCACCACCACCGCCAGGTACGACTTTGAACTGGGCCCGGTCGACCACCGCCAAGCGTTGGAGGCAGCCCTTGAGCGGCTGGTGGACCCGGAGATCGGCGTTCTGGAGAGCCTGGATCAGATCACCGCTGTTGGGCACCGGATCGTCCACGGCGGCGACAAGTACTCCAGCCCCGTGGTGATCGACGAGCACGTGCTGGCCGACATCCGCAGCTTTTCCCACCTGGCCCCCCTCCATAACCCGATGCACGCCCTGGGCATTGAGTGGTGCCAGGAGTCCATGCCCGGCGTGACGCACGTGGCGGTCTTTGACACCGCCTTCCACCAGACCATGCCGCCCTACGCCTATCGATACGCCCTGCCAGAGGAGCTGTACGAAAAGGATGGCATCCGGCGCTACGGCTTTCACGGTCCGTCGCACCAGTACGTGGCGCTGCAGGCGGCGACTTTCCTGAAGAAGCGCTTCTCCCGCCTGAAGATCATCACCTGCCACCTGGGCGAAGGCGCCTCAACGTGCGCCATTGAGCATGGCCGCTCGATAGACACCAGCATGGGACTCACCCCCCTGGAGGGATTGGTGATGGTCACCCGCTCCGGCGACATAGACCCGGCCATCGTCACCTACCTGGTGCGCAAGGGGCTATCGGCCGGCGAGATCGAGCATCTGCTCCTCAGGGAAAGCGGTATGAAGGGCTTGTCGGGGCTGTCGGGCGACACCCGCGACATCCCCGACGCCGCCAACGCCGGCGATCCAAAGGCCATGCTCGCTGCCGAGGTCTTTACCTATCGCCTACGCAAGTACATCGGCGCCTACTATGCCGCCCTGGGCGGGCTGGACGTCCTGGTCTTTACCGGGGGCATCGGCGAAAACGCAGCCGGCGTGCGCTCCATGGCCTGCCAGGATCTGTGGGGACTGGGCATCCTCATGGACGCCGTCAAGAACCGGGCCGCGCGCGATGCTTCGGATGGTGTAGTGGACATCTCCCATCCCGACTCGCAGGTCAAAGTGCTAGTAGTCCACTCCGATGCCTCGCGCATGATCGCCCGCGAGACAATCCGCATCCTGGGCTACCAGGCCATCACCCAGCAAATAAAAGCCAGCCAGATCCCCATCCCCATCGGCGTTTCGGCGCACCACATCCACCTGACCCAGGCAGACGTGGAGCGGCTGTTCGGACCGGGACACAAACTCACCGCTCGCTCGCCTTTGGCCCAGCCCGGGCAGTTTGCCTGTGAGGAAGCCGTGCGACTTGTCGGACCGCGGGGCAGCATTGACCACGTGCGCGTCCTCGGTCCAGCGCGTTATCAAACTCAGGTGGAGATCTCACGCACCGAGGGCTACCGGTTGGGCGTCCGCGCCCCCATTCGCATGTCCGGTGACCTGGACGGCACACCAGGACTCACACTCGAAGGGCCGGCCGGGCAGGTTGAACTCAGAAATGGCGTCATCCATGCCCAGCGGCACCTACACATGACACCCACCGATGCCCGTGGGCTGGGTCTGGAGGCTGGCGACGTGGTACGCCTCCGGGTGGAGGGTGACCGGGAGCTAATCTTTGGCGACGTTGCCGTGCGCGTCTCCCCCACGTTCAAGCTGGAATTCCACCTGGACACCGACGAGGCCAACGCCGCGGAACTCAACACGGGCGATGTAGCCCACCTGGAGAGCATCCAGAAGCGGGGCAATCGGGGATGACTCGGCCAGCAAGTAAAACAGGCCTGCCGGTGGATTTGGCAGGCCTCAGCGACGGAGGCGAATCGGCCCCTCCGCTTCACAAAGCCCGACCCTGCTGCGTCTCTGTCAAAGGGATCCTGGCCGGTCAAGAGGCATGGGCACGCCTTATTGCTCGACAGAACCGGTTGTGAGGCAACGAGGGACGGACAGCGGAGGATCTAGCTCGTAGGACAGTGTCACTTGCACGCTCCGGCGCAGGCAGAAACATCAACAGTCACGAGGTCATCGGCATGAGATTGTCCGTCCACCTGCTCTATCCACGCTACGACGAGGCGGCGCTAGTCGATCTGCGCGCCAGGTTGCAGTCAAACATCCGCCTCACCGCGGGCCCTGATCTACCTTCGCCTGCCGGCTGCCACATCATAGTCGGCGGTCGCCTCCAGCGCGAGCAGATCACTGCCAGTCCCAACCTCCAGGCCGTCATCGTGCCCTGGGCCGGGATCCCAGGCGCAACACGCGAACTCATGCTCGAATTCCCGCATATCGCCGTGCACAACCTGCACCACAACGCGTTGCCCGTCGCCGAGCACGTCCTCGCCTTGTTGCTGGCCGCGGCCAAACTCATCGTGCCCATGGATCGATCGTTGCGCGGTCATGATTGGACGCCCCGCTACGAACCCGACCCTAGCATTCTGCTGGATGGCAGAACCGCCTTGATCTTGGGCTATGGTGCCATCGGCCGTCATGTGGCTCGCTTATGTCGAGCAGTGGGCATGGAAGTGGTGGCCGTCCGCCGGCAGGCGTCAAGGGCCTCGGTTGACACTCCTGTCGAGACAGGCGTCGCACCCATAGAGTCACTGCACCGTCTGCTACCCCGAGCCGGCGTCCTTCTCATCTGCCTGCCTGAAACGCCTGAGACGGTGGGCCTCATCGGCGCGGAGGAGCTCGCCCTGTTGCCGCCAGATGCCGTGCTGGTCAACGTGGGTCGAGGTCCCATCGTGGACGAAGCGGCTCTGTATCACGCCCTGCGCGACGGCACCTTGTACGCGGCCGGCATGGACGTGTGGTACAACTACCCCA
>CBDUWJ010000240.1:0-4768 GCA_965370895.1 uncultured Anaerolineae bacterium
TGGCAAAGTCCTCCAGTTGCTGGGCCTGGATGCCGATCACCATGTCGCGCTCTTCGGAGGTGAGCGCAAAGCTCCGGTCCAGGTACCCGCCGGAGAGGGCCCGGACCGGATCCCGCAGTAGCGTCTGGCGGAAGCGGTCGTTTACGACGGCAGCGCAGAGCAGTTGATTCAAGTTTTTGTGTTTCATGATCGATCCTCCTATTCAATAGTACGTCAGGATTACTCCTCGTGCAGGCTGGCCGCCGAGCTGGGGCCCAGGACCAACGAGAGCACGATCCCGGCCGCGATCAGCAGGTCGCCCATGCTAAAGGCCATTGGCCGGGGAAAGGGTGGGGGCAGCACCAGTATGTCTGACAGAAGCCATAGGTGGGTGTCCCCCTGAGAGCGGATGACGTCCTTGGAAAACCCATAGTGGGTTCCCACCGGCCATTGCTCGACGGTTGTGCCGGGGTTGATGCTGGCCAGAGTCTCCGGGGTGATGGGCATAAGGCCAGCGTTGGCCAGAATGACGGCCAGGTTCAGAAACACGCCAGCACCGATGACAAGGATGCCGGGCACGCGGCGGTTGCGCCAGACAAAGGCCAGCAGCAGCAGGTGGGATGCCAGGAACAGCGCCTGTTGCAGGCGCAGCCCCTGGAGCGGACCTGCCGGCGCCCGGAGCAGGGGCAACTGCAGGACCACGGCGGCCAGCGCCAGCCAGGGCGAGTGCAGTGGGATGGCGGCTATGTGGCTAAATGCCTGTTGCCTGTAGCGCAGCAGGGCAACGAACAGACCCAGGACGACAGCCAGCGCGAGGATCATGTTGTCCGCGTCATGGTGGCGTGTTGCTGCGGCAACGCCTGTGCATCAATGGGCGATGAGCTGGCCGGGCCGGCAACCTGCTTGGCTGCCCGCCGACGGGACTAGCCCATGCCGCTGCCGGCGCTGGGCGCCCCGCCAGCAAGGGCCAGCGCGGCCAGCGTCACCAGGATGTATACGACTTTGCGATTCTGCGGTGTAGCATAGTGCACCCAGATTTGGTTCAGCTTGCTCATTACAGCCTCCTCTTTTGTTGACATGTCGTCAGGTACTGACGCATGATACCATATGGCACTCACCAAATGGCTCACCATGGCGCTCGCTGCGCACCCGGGCAGTGGGCGATCCCTGCCGGATTGGTAGCGCGGCGAGGCAACCTTCACTTTTCTATCAGAAATCGATTGGATCAAGCAGGAGGAGAAACCTTCATCGCTGCGCTCCTCGTTATGACAGAATCAGAGAGATAACGTTCCAGTGTTCTGCGAATCAGAACCTGGACGTCTGGCCGCCTCTGATGAGGGCGCGCGACCTGGTCGAGCGGATCAGTCGATGATCTGGCGGTACAGGGCCTCTGTCTCGGCCGACGGGCTCAGACCCAGCTCTTCGCGGAGCATCGAGGCGCAGTCCTGGTATTGCCGGATGGCGGCCGCCCGATCGCCGGCACGGTAGTAGCAGCGCATCAACTCCCGATGGCCGGCCTCGCGGAAGGGGTCTTGGCCCAGCAGGCGCTGGTAGCGCTCGACGGCCTGCCGCAGCTTTCGCTGGGCAGCGTACAACCCCGCCAGCGTCTCAAGGGCAGCCAGGTAGCGCCCCCGGAGTCGCTCTCGTTCCAGCGCAGACCAGTCGGCGTAGATGCCCTCCAGATAGTCCCCCCGGTACAGGTCCAGCGCCTGTTCCAGCAGGGTGGTCGTGCTCTCCGGGGCCAGCCCCTGCTCGGCCCGGTCCAGGAGCTGATCAAAAACCTTGACGTCGAACCAGGAGTCGGCCGCCGGGTTAAAGCGGTAGAGACCCTCCTCAAAGAGAATAGTGTCGCGGGACACGACGCGCCGGAGACGATAGAGGGTGGAACGGAAGGCACTGTCCAGCCTGCCGGGATCGTGGTCGGGCCAAAAGGCGGCGCCGATCTGCTCCTTGCTCAGACCTTGCCGGTCCTGGAGGAGGAAGAAGAAGAGATCCCTGCTCCTGACGACAGGCCACTGGGCGCTTTGGCCATCCACCTCCACCGCCGGCTGGCCCAGGGCGTAGATCTTTAGGGCCGGCTCGGCGCCAGCCAGGTGCGCGGCTGGCGGCAGCTCTGTCGCACGTTGCCGATGGGCCACGATGCGATGCAAGAGGTCAGGCAAGACATCTTTCCCGACGCCCTGCGCGGCTGCATAGCTCAGCAGGGCCTCGAGATGCTGGCCGTCGACGACGAGAAACTGGTCAAACCCAAGCTCCGCAGTGAGAGCCAGGGCGCGTTCCAGGTCTGCCAGGGCCGCGGAATTTTCCGCGGCCAGGAAGGCTGTCTGGGCCCGGTGCAGGTGTGCCCGGGCCAACGGCAGTTGAAGGCCACTGGCCGCCAGGATTTCGACGGCCTGGTCCAGGTGGCGCCGGGCGGCCTCCAGGTCACCCTGCTCATTGGATAGGATGCCGAGGGAGATGTGGCAGCCTCCGACCTCGTGCGTCGAACCGTGTTGTCCGGCATGCTCCAGGGCCTGCTGCAGCCGTTTGGCCGCTTCAGGCCGGTCGCCCCGCAGCCGGGCCGTGTTGCCCAGGCCGTCGAGCGCATAGGGGATGATGAACCCCAAATGGGCGCGCCGGGCGATCTCGAGGGCCTGGGCAAATGCCTCCCTGGCCAGCTCATAGGCCCCCAGATCGCGGTGCAGGTCGCCCAGGCTAGCCAGGGCATAGGCCTGTATCCGCAGATCCCCGGCCCGCTGGGCCTTGAGCAACGCCTCGTTCAAAACGGCCCGGGCCTGGCTGTACTCGCCCTGCAGGTGGTGCACGACTCCCAGGCTATTAAGGGTGTTGGCCCAAGGGCTCAGGCTGCCGAGCTCCTGCCAATGACCCAGAGCGGTCCGGTAGTAATCGACGGCTCCAGCCAGGTCGCCCGCCAGCTCGTGACTCAGGCCCAGGTCCTGGTGGGCAAGGGCCACGTGATAGGTCGCACCGAGTCCCTCGTAGAGTCCCAGAGCACGGTGCAATGCCCGCCGGCCCTCGGCCAGGCGCCCCAGCCTCAGCAAGCAGAGTCCCGTGTTGTTGAGGGCCAGGGCCAGGGCCGTTCTCTCCTCTGCGGCATGCCCGCCGAGCAGGGCCATTGCCTCCTGACAGCAAGCTATGGCCTCGTCGTAGCGCCCTTGGTAGCGCAGCATGGTGGCCTTTCTGGCCAGAACGTGGGCGACGCCGGTCCTATCGCCGACGAGGTCGAAGCCCTGCTCCGCCCGCTCGAATAGGTCCAGGGCGGGGGCATGCGCCCCCCGCTCGGCGTGGATCCTGGCGCGGTGCAGCAACAGGCGTGGCCTGGCGGCCTGCACCTCGGCGGGCAGGGCGTCGATCCAGCCAGCCAGCGTGTCCCATCGGCCTGCATCAAAGAGGGCCGTGGCGGTGCGCCCGACAATGGCGGCCACGGGCTCAAATTCCTGCAGCGATAGGTAGCGGCTGACGGCACGCTCCCAGTCGCCCCGCTGGGCATAGGCGGCTGCCGCGCGGTGGGTCAACTCCCGAAACCGAGCCCCGTCCCTGCGCCGCAAGTAGGACTGCAAAAAGTCGCGGAACAGGTCGTGGTAGCGCAGCCGGTCGACATCGTCCTCAAAATCGATCACGAACAGGTTGCGCGTTCGCACCTCGTCGATAGGACAAGCTGACGGGTCGATCTGCAACACGTCGGCGCACAGCTCGGGGCTGATCTCGTCGAGAACTGAGGAGTGGAGGAGAAAATCCCGCAGGGGCGCGGGCTGTTGATCGAGCACCTGGGCCGAAAAGTAGTCATAGAGATCGACGCCGGCCGGACCGCTGCTGGGAATCTCCACCTGCGCCTGTTGCCAATTCGGAATGTCCGTGAGGAGCAGACCCGTGATCCACCCCTGGCTGCGCCGGGCCAGAACCTGGGCCTGCTGCAGGTTGAGCGCCAGGCCGTAGTTCTGTTGGGCCAGGGCCTGAATCTCGCCAGGCGTGAAGCGCAACTCGTCTATGCTCAGGCCTGCTGCCTGGCGCCGGGCCACCAGCAGAGAGAGGCTGGGCAGGGCAGGTAGCGTGCGCGAGGCCAGGATCAGACGGCAGTTCTCGTCGACATAGGTCACAAAGAGATCGAGGAACTCGCTGATCTGATCTTGGTCCTCGACCGTGTGGTGATCGTCCAGGACCAGGACAAAGTACTCGGGGATGGTGTCATGGATCTCCGCCACCAATGTAGCCACGATGGGGTATAGCTGGCCTGCCGGATCGGGCACCTGCCGGAGCAGGGTCCGGGACCTGTCCCCAAAGGCGGGGAACCGGCGGGCAATGGCGGAGACCAGGTATTCCAGGAAACTGTGCAGGTCTCGGTCAAAGGGATCGAGGGTATACCAGCAGACGGGCAGATCGGTGTCGTGGGCGAAATCGGCCAGCAGGGCGGTCTTGCCGAATCCGGCCGGGGCAGAGATGACAATCAGCTTTCGATCGAGGTGGGCATGGATGGCATCCACCAGGCGCGGGCGCGTTAGCAGGTCCAGACGGCGGCGCGGAACCTGGGTCTTGGTCGCAATCATGGGGGTCGCGACACCGGCGGCGGGGGCCACCGCAGCGGTTGGCCTCGATAACGAATCATCCCAGCCATCGCCCATTGCTTGCGATCTCCTGACTTGAACGTAGCAACGATCTCGTGCCAAGCATCGCCATTCTATCACAAAGCAGAGTGGGAGGCAAGACGCCGTACACCAGAATGCTAGCTCAGGCCCCAGAGAAGGGGGCTTTGAGCGAGATGTGGACTCCTGTGGCCCCGGTCGCGCCCTGG
>CBDUWJ010000241.1:0-4760 GCA_965370895.1 uncultured Anaerolineae bacterium
GAGCTGTACCATGGACCCTACCTTGAACAGGCCGCTGACCTGATCCTCGCTCCTTACGACGGTTACGATCCCAAGGGTCCGCTCTACAAAGAGACCCTTACCTTCAAGGGCGATGAGCTGGTGGGGATGCACACGTACGACGACGCTATGCTCTACGTGGGTGGGCGTGAGATCCCGCAGACGCGATTCTCGGTGCTCAACGTCATGCCCACTGTCCTGGATCTGATGGGCGTGGCTCAACCGCCGGGCCTGGATGGAGAGTCATTGGTTTAGGCGGCTGCCCAGCAGGGAGTGTTGGGCCAGAGACGCCTTTCCCGGCTCGTATGGAGACTTTGTGGCTCTCACTCGATCCAGTTTCTTTCGCCTGCATGCCCAATTTGGCATGCACACAGAGTTTTTGGGAAGGCTACCCAACGTTGCGCCGGGCTTGGGTTGGCACAATCCCCTCAGAGCACTTCTAGAACCTGAAGAGTCTCAGACTGAAAGGGCGGGAAACTATGGAGCATGCACCTCGCACGGGAGTAGGCACATGAAGCCTGCGCGCTGGGTGCTTGCCCTTTTTCTGGCAGTCGTCCTGACGAGCAGTACATGGGGGGTGGCCCATGCCGCGCCGACGCCACCGCGTACGCCGCCCAATCCTCCTCTTCCGCTGCCACAGCTTCTCCCAGGCGCCGAGATCAGCGCGCAGTTCCAGCCGACTCCCCGGGTCGGCGGAACTCACGAGGGTGTTCCTGGGCAGATCCCCACCGGTCTGTCGCGTGTCCTCGACCTGCCGCAACTGAAAGCTGTGTTGCTGGTCGGACCGATTGATGGAAACTATGGGCCGCAGACGACCCGGGAGAAGGCGAACATGGACTTGGCCGCGGCGGAATTGGAGGCCAATGGCATCACCGTCTTCAAGTTCTACACGCCTGAGAACGATTGGGCTCAGATCAGAGCCGCGGCGGAAGGGGCGCACTTTCTCTTCTATCGTGGGCATGGGGTCTACCAGGGCTCGATGCCCAGCCCTACGGTGGGCGGTTTTTCGCTCAATGACGGTTTTGTCTCGTCTGAGGATATCCGAACCGGCCTGAAGCTCGCTCCCAATGCCATCGTGATGCTGTACGGCTGCTTCACAGCGGGGTCATCGAGTATTGAGGGGGATTCTATCGGCAGCACCGAGGCCCAGCGCCGCGTAGCCCAGTACTCTGCCCCCCTCCTTGAGATCGGTGCAGCGGGCTACTATGCCAACTGGTTCGGTGAGGCCTTCCAGCTATTCGTGCGCTACCTGTTCCAGGGCATGACGTTGGGGCAGGCCTACGAATCCTTCTATGACTTTAATCGCACGACCGTCGAACGGCATACAGACCCGGACGACAGTGGCTTGGTCATCTGGCTGGACAAAGACTACAGGCGGCAGCACTGGCAGTATGACAATGCCTTTGTCGGCCTGCCAGAGCAGACGCTTGTGGGCCTTTTCTCGGAGAAAGCCCACGGCATCTATCTGCCCGTGATTGCTGCAGCGGCCCGGTAGTGGCGCTGCTGACGCGCGCGGCCTAATCAGCCAGCACTCATATGCAAGAAAAAGGGCCTCCAGGCGGAGGCCCTTTCGACTGTCACAGATCAAACGCTAGGTCGAAAGCTGGGCAGCTGCTCTAGCTCCCTTGCCCGTTAGCGTCCACAGGTGACCAGGTCCAGCCACTGAGCAGCCGCCAATGGGGCATGATCTGCATTGCCCTGCGCACCCGCCACCCACGGAGCGCAAGTAGCCGAGTCGTGCCAGGTCTTCCAACATCATCTCCAACAACGGTTGGGTGATGGACAGACCTGTTGTCAGATCTTCATAGCTATGGACGCCGCCTTCAGCCACAAGCCGCAACAGTTGTTCCAGCACGTTCAGAGCCAACTCACCACGCGGTAGGCCAGGATGCCGCCCGCCAACGAGAGAACCAGCAGCATGCCCACGCTGAACGCCGTCCAGCCCCAGCTCCTGGTCTCCTGTTTGACGGCCGCTACCGTGGCTACGCAGGGGATGAAGAGCATCTGCACTACCAGGAAGGCCAACGCCGCCGCCGGGGTCAACGTCCCGGCGAGGACGGTGCTTAGGCCAGCCGCCTCCTCCCCTGTGCCAAAGAGCACCCCCATTGCGGCGATCGCGTTCTCTTTGGCGATAAAGCTAGTCAGCAGAGCCACGACCATCTTCCAATCCAGGCCCATGAGCGCCCCCAGAGGGGCCAAGGCTTTGCCCACGCTCGCCAAGTAGCTCGTCTCGATGTCACCGTAGGGCAGCGTCGACAGTGCCCAGAGGATGACCGACATGACCAAGATCAGCGAGCCCGCCTTCTTGAGGAATTCAGCGCTGTTGTGCCACACCTGGATGCCAATGGTCCGGGCGTTTGGCCGGTGATAGAGGGGCAATTCCATGATGAAGGCCGCGCGTTCGCCTTTGAGCACCCACTTGTTGAGCAGCACGCCCACCACAGCCAACACGATCAGGGTTGTGGCGACGAGTCCCCAGGCGACCAAGGTGGCTGCTCTGCCGAAAAAGATAGGAGTCATGAACACGAGTATCGTCATTCGTGCTGCGCAGGGCACCAACGGCACCAGCAAGATCGTCAGCAATCGCGCCCGGGGCGAGTCTATGATGCGTGTCCCCATCACCGCTGGCACGTTGCACCCGAATCCCAAAAAGAGGGGCAGGAAACTCTTGCCGTGCAGCCCCATCAGGTGCATGAACCGGTCCATCACGTAGGCAGCGCGGGCCATATAGCCCATGTCCTCCAGCAGAGCCAGCACAGCAAAAAAGATGACCAGGATGGGCAGGAAGGTGATCACCGTCCCCGCCCCGCCTATGACGCCATCCACGACGAGTCCGCGGAGCCAGGCGGGTGCGCCCGCCAGCCACTGGGAGGCGGCAGCGGCCAGGTTGCCGACCACGTAGGTGTCCAGCAGCTTTTGCAGTGGTGCGCCAATGGTGAAGGTTAGCCAAAAGACCAACCCCAGCATCCCGCCCAGGATGGCCAAGCCCCACAGCGGGTGGGTCGCCCAACGGTCCAATCGCTCAGTGATCGTGATCTGGCCAGCACGCGGCCGGGTCACGGCCGCCCGGATCATGCGCTCCACCCACTCGTAGCGACCGCTGGCCACGGACAGGACCGCGTCCTCGTGAGCCATCAAGATCTCGTGGACCTTATCCCAGCGCTCGGCAGGCAGGCACTCATCGCGCATCATGGCCGTGATCTCGACGTCACCCTCCAAGAGCTTGAGGGCCACCCAATCGCTGGGGTAAGGCTCTGGCACACAATCCGCTACCAGGGCGTGGATCTCGTCCATCTCCCGCCGGTGATCCTCACGGATTTCAGGTACGTTGGGCTCGTAGGGGATCTCGCCTCGCGCCAACCGGTCTACCGTCTCGACCAACTCGCGCAGTCCCTTGTTTTTGGCGGCGACCATGGGCACCACCGGCACCCCAAGCGCCGCCTCCAATACCTGGGGCTCGACCTCCATTCCCTCGTCGGCGGCCACATCTACCATGTTCAACCCCACCACTACCTGGGTGGGCAGGGGCAACAGCTCGGCCACAAGGTACAAGTTCCGCTCCAACGACGCGGCATTCACCAGGGCCACCACCACGTCGGGCTGCTCCTTGATGATGTAATCACGGGCGATGACCTCTTCTAGCGAGTTGGCCGTCAGACTGTAGGTGCCCGGCAGGTCCACCAGGTGGATGGTTGTCCCGTCGTACCGATAGGTGCCGGTCTTCTGCTCGACAGTCTTTCCCGGCCAGTTGCCCACGTGCTGGCTGAGTCCGGTCAACAGGTTAAACACCGTGGACTTGCCCACGTTGGGCTGCCCGGCCAGGGCCACGGTCAAAGTCACCTCGCCGTTGAGCACGGACTCTGCCCGGCTGGTCACGTCTTGTGGCGTCCTAGTATCAACGGCCACCGTCGCCTCCCCCCAAGGCGCCAACGAGGATCTTCCGGGCTTCACCGCGTCCCAGGGCCACCCGCGTATCGCGCAGGCTGACGATGAGCGGGCCATGTCCAAAGTTCTGGACCACCTGAAGACTGGCGCCCGGTGTGAAACCAAGGGACGCCAGGCGGCTCAGAAAGCTATGGCCGCCCTTCATTCTTTGTATCCGAACCGATTCGCCGGTTCGCACTGTGTCGAGACCCACACCATCTTGTAGCATCATCTTCGATGTCATGGTTCTGTGCTACTCCCTCTCAAAAGATCGTTCTCCCAAGCCAGGAACTGTCGAGTCCAGACAAGGACTATGTGCAACTGCGAGGCGGTTGCATGACTACTTCACCAAAAAGTGGACTCCTGCCCACTTCTCATTGGCGGTCCTGACGTCTTCCCTGCTCCGGCTGGCGGCAATCGGCGCAGTAGCCGGTCAACTCCACCTGGGCGCTGGAAATCTCAAAGCCATAAGCCTCGCCCGCCGCCACCGCCGCCTGGGCAAAGGCACCGCTGTCCACTTCGATTACGCGACCGCACCCCAAACACACCAGGTGAGAATGCTCGTCCTTGCCGTCCAGTTCGTAGTGGTAGTGCTCGCTGTCCAGACGAAGCTCGTGCACCAGCCCGGTTTCTTTCAGAACGCTCAGCGTTCGATAGACAGTAGACAAGCTGAGGTTCGCATCCTGACGCCGCCCCTGCACGTAGATATCGTTGGCGTCCAGATGCTCGCCCGACTCTGCCAGGATGTTCAAGACCAGCCTGCGTTGGGGCGTAATCCGTATGCCTGCCGCTCTCAAGCGGCGCTCGCTGACCACCGC
>CBDUWJ010000242.1:0-4749 GCA_965370895.1 uncultured Anaerolineae bacterium
GTGAGGCCGCAGATCGATTCGACGGTGGCCAGTTCGGAACCCCGTTTGCCCTCTCGCACCGGGCCGGCGACGGTGGCGCCCTCGACAAGGTTGAACTGCTGGATCAGCCGGGCTGGGACAAGGACCTCGTCCTCGGGTCGCGCCGGATCGAGCAGGACGCCTGCTCCCCTTTTCGAGGGTTTCAGGATGCCGCGTACTGGGTGGCCTTGCTGAGCGGCTCGCGGATCAACCGCGGACGGGCCGCTGGTGTTGTCTGGCATCGATTCCTCCTAGCGCACAGTTCCTTGCCCGTCTGGTTGGACAGACTCTGTCAGAGGATTTCTCCCGGTGGGAGGCTCTGTGCTTGAGGCGAACCATGGTTCGCGTACGGTGTAGTATGTAGTACGGCGGATGGCTGAGGGTACTCAGCTTGTCCGCCGCGAGCGATCAGGCCGTAGCGAGGCCGGGTGCCTGGAACGGATCGAACTCTCGCTCGATCCGCTGGCGGAACTGCTGCGTGTAGAGGCGGTAGTAGGGCCCGCGGGCCTGCAGCAGTTGGGCGTGGCTGCCCATCTCGGCGATGCGCCCTTCCTCGATGACCAGGATGCGGTCCGCGCGCTTGATCGTCGAAAGCCGGTGGGCAATGACAAAGCTGGTGCGGTCCACCATCAAGGCCCCCATCCCCCTCTGGATCAGGTCCTCGGTGAGCGTGTCCACGGAGCTCGTGGCCTCGTCCATGATAAAGATCTCGGGTTGGGACAGAATCGCCCGTGCCAGGCTGACCAATTGCTTCTGACCGACGGACAGCAGGTTGCCTCCTTCGCCTACCTCTTCGTCGTATCCGTCCTGGAGAGTGCTGATAAAGTCGTGGGCGCCAGCCAGCCGGGCCGCATCTTCGATCTCCTCGTTGCTGGCATCCAGCTTACCGTAGCGGATGTTCTCGCGGATGGTGCCGGAGAAGAGGTGCGGGGTCTGCAACACGACCCCGATGCGCGACTGGATGGCGTGCAGGGAGAGGTCAGTGTAGTCGTGCCCGCCGATGCGGATGGCGCCCCGCTTTGGTTCGTAGAAGCGGCAGATCAGGTTGACGATGGTCGTCTTGCCCCCGCCGGTCGGTCCCACCAGGGCGATCGTCTCGCCACGGTTCACCTTGAGGTCAAAGCCGGTCAGCACTGGCTTGTCGGGATCGTACCAGAAGTCGACATTGTCGAACTCGATGTCGCCGCGGATGGTGCCTGGATCTATCGCGCCAGGCTGGTCGGTCACATCGGGTACGGCGTCGATAAGAGAAAAGACGCGCTCGCCCGAGGCGATGGCCTGTTGCATCTCGGCGTAGACGCGGGCCATCTCCTGAACGGGCCACAGCATAAAGACGACGTAAGAGACAAAAGCGCCGATGCCACCGACGGTAACTTCGCCCACCAGGACCTGCAAACCGCCGTACCAGACGATGCAGCCCACGGCCACAGCACTGATGACTTGCACCACGGGTAGAAACAGTGCTGAAAGCCAGGCGGCCCGGTAGGAGGCGCCATACATCTCGCTCGAGAGTTCATTGAAGTCCTCCAGGTTCTGCTCCTCCCGGGGGAGGGCCTTGACCACGCGTACGCCACTGATGTTCTCGTTGTAGGCGCCGGTGATCTTGGAGTTGATCTTGCGCACCTGGCGGTATTCGATGATGATCTTTTTCTTGAACTTGGCGGCCACGAGCACGAGTACGGGGATGATGGCCAGCACGATCAAGGCCAGTTTCCAGTCAATGATCATCATGAAGAACATCGCCGTGACGATGTTCATCGCACCCCAGGTGACATCCAGCAGCCCCCAGGTCACCAACTCGGCAATGCGGTCTGTGTCGGAGGTGACGCGGGACATGATCCAGCCCACGGGCGTCTGGTCGAAATAGGAGAAGGATAGGTCCTGGAGGTGATCGAACATCTTCTTTCGGAGGTCGTAGCGGATGCGCTCCCCGAGGATGCCAGCCAGGAAGATAAAGCCAAAGACCGCGGCGGCCTGGAAGATGATCAGCACCCCGTATTGGGTGACGATCTGCTTCAGTACTTCCGTATCGCCGGCTACGATCCCCTCGTCCACGATGCGCTTGCTGAGGAAGGTAAAGTAGGAATCGACGGCCGACACCAGGGCGATGGTCAGCACAAAGCCCACCAGCCAGCGCCAGTGTGGCCTGGCCTGGGCCAAGATGCGCAGCACGGTCCGGCCGGTGAATTGGGTGGTAAATTCTTCCTCTTCGAACTCAAACTCTGACACTAGCTACTCCCGCCCAGACGTCCGAAGTCTCCGAGACTTTGGATGTCTGTATTCGGGTACTTCGGAAGCATGAGAGGTCTGGGGCGTGACTCCAGCCATCTCTTTTTCTAGCTCGACCTCGATGCGGGCCTGCATGTCATAGATGCGCCGGTACATATCGCTGCCCTGCGTTTCGTCCTGAGCCAGCAATTCGTCGTGGGTCCCCCGTTGTACGATGCGCCCCTGGTCCAGGACCAAGATCAGGTCGGCATCCATGACGCTCTGGATGCGGTGGGCAATGATGAAGGTGGTGCGGCCTTGCATCAGGTGCTCCAGCGCCTCGCGGATCTCGGCTTCGGTTTCGGTGTCCACCGAGGATGTCGAATCGTCCATGATCAGGATGCACGGGTCTTTGAGCAGGGTGCGGGCGATGGCCACGCGCTGCTTCTGTCCCCCGGAAAGGGTAACGCCTTTTTCGCCGACCAGCGTGTCATAGCCGTCGGGGAAGGTGAGGATGCTGTCGTGGATGGCCGCGGCCCGGGCGGCGGCTCTGATCTCGGTGCCGGACACGTGCCGCCCGGCGCCATAGCTGATGTTTTCGCCGATGGTTCTGGAAAAGAGAAAGGGCTCCTGCTCGACGATGCCGATCTGCCGCCGCAGATAGTGCCGCGGGTAGTCCTTCAGCTCGACGCCATCCAGGGTCAGGCTGCCGCTTGTATAGTCATAGAAGCGGGGCAGCAGGTTGACCAGGGTCGTCTTGCCCGAACCGGTCGAACCAAGCAGGGCCACGACCTGTCCCGGCTCGCACTGGAGGCTGATGTCCTTAAGCACGGGACTGCCGTCACCATATTCAAAGCCGACGTCCTGGAAGGTGATCTCACCTTGCACGCAGTCAGGCGGGCTGTAGGCACCTTCGGTCAGTGGCTCCCGCTCCTCCTGGATGACCTTGCTCACGCGGTCGAAGGAGACCAGCCCGGTGGACATCTGCACGATGAGGCGACCCAGGTTGCGCATGGGCCAGATAAGCCAGATGACCAGGCCGGCATAGGCCAGGTAGGCGCCCAGGGTAATCGTTCCGTTGATGGCCATCAGCGCTCCAGCGGTAAAGCCCGCCAGCATCTGCAGGCCGCACAGAATGTCCGAGACTGGCCAGTAGAGCGAGTGCATGACCAGCAGCCGCCGTCCGCGCAGGAACTTTTCCCAGTTGTCGCCCTCGAACTTGTCCCGCTCGTACTCCTGCCGGGCGAAGGCTTTGACCACGCGCACGCCGGTCAGGTTTTCCTGGAGGGTTGTCGAGAGCACGGCCTCCTGTTCCTGGTAGGCTTCGTAGGCCGTGGAAACCTTGCGGAAGAACAAGATCGACATGATCATGATCAGGGGTATGACCACTATGGAGAACAGGGCCAGTTGCCAGTTGAGAAACAGCAGGGCCGTCAGGTTGACGACAAAAAGCATGAGGATGCGCCCCGCGCCGATGGCCTGGTCGGCAAAGAAGCGGCGCAAGGCGTCCACGTCGGAGGTGCAGCGCTGGATCAGTTCGCCGGTCGCCGTGCGGTCGTGGTAGGTGAAGGACAGCCGCTGGATGTGGTCGTAGAGGTAGTTGCGCAGGCGCAGTACGACGCCCTCTGCCGTCCGGGCCGCCTGCTTGCCGCTGAAGAAGGTGAAAACGCCCTGGACCAGGGCCAGCACCACAAAACCCAGGGCCACAAGCGGCAGCAGATCAGACTGCGCCGCCTGCCCCAGGATATTGTCCACATAGTAGCCTAACAACAGCATCGAAGATGTTCTGGCCACGGCTGCCATGCCCAAGCTGAGCGTTGCCAGTAGGTAGGTCAGGCGGAAGCCGGTCATCATGCGCCAGATCCCGACCAGGCGGTTATCGGTAATGGTGTTCTTGAGATCGTACGTGGCTGTTTCTGCCGCCGGCGACAAGACGATAGACCTCCGTGCAGTGCTTGACGACGCAGGTCGCCCGGGGAAGCCCCAAGCTACTGTTCAACGAGAGTGATGCATTATACCCCAAAGCCGTTCAGCGGCCAATTGGGCTCAGTGTGTTCGTCCAGGTGGGTATAGTCTCACCTTCCGGGTGACCTGCCATCCGTCATCGGGGTCTGCACCCCAACACGTCAGTCTGAACGAAGTGAATTATGCCCTGGCGCACGAAGGCAATCTCGGCAAGGCATCAAAGTGATCCTCCGCTGGCGCTACGAAGAAACTGAACTCTGTCATTCTGAACGGAGCGCGGCGACGTGAAGCATGCCCTGAGCGAAGCCGAAGGGAATCTCCGTTTGCCCAACCGAGATCCTTCGCTGGCGCTCAGGATGACGGACTATGGCGCCCAGTTTCTTCCATATGGAGTGGCGCCCTGCGCCATGGACGAACTCAGGATGACCGGCTGCGTGGCCCCCAAGTTGATCCACATAGAGTGGTGGCACACGCCAGCGATGGTCTTGCAATCACAAGGGCTGATCTAGCCGTATTCCCTCACGGCGTCGAGAAAGGCGGCTACGTTCTGCCAGGGGA
>CBDUWJ010000243.1:0-4728 GCA_965370895.1 uncultured Anaerolineae bacterium
ACGGCCGGTCTCGTGGGCGCCATCGCCGCCATCCCCGATGCCATGGCCGGGGCGGTGCTGGCCGGTGTCAACCCCATCTTTGGCCTCTATGCCTTGATGGTCGGCACCCCGGTTGGCGCCCTGACCACGGGCTCGGTATTCATGAACGTGTCCATCACCGGCGCCATGGCTCTGGCGGTGGGCAGCGCGCTGGCCGCTTACTCGGGGGATGCTCAAGTGCAGGCCCTGATCGTGCTCACCATCCTCATCGGCGTCTTTCAACTGGCATTGGGCCTGCTGAAACAGGGCACGCTAACCCGCTTTGTATCCAACGCAGTCATGACCGGCTTTCTGACCGGCATCGCCTTGCTCATCATCCTGGGCCAGCTCGGTGACTTTACCGGGTTCCACAGCGAGTACAGCAACAAGGTCGCGCAAGGGGTGGATCTGTTGCTCCATCCGAAGCAGACCGATATTCAAACCCTGGCCATCGGTGCGCTGACGCTGGCCCTGATCGTGATCTTTTCGCGGACGCGGCTCAAGAACCTGGCCATGATGATCGCCCTGCTCATCGGCACGGCGGCTGTTTACTTGCTGTCTTGGGATTCGGTGGCCGTGGTCGCGGATATCGGCAAGATCCCCCGTGGGCTGCCGACGCCCGTGCTGCCCAACCTGTCCCTCGTCCCCGAGTTGCTCTCCTCGGCGGTGGCCATCGGCGTCATCGGCCTGGTGCAG
Source organism: uncultured Anaerolineae bacterium (assembly GCA_965370895.1). GTDB lineage: Bacteria > Chloroflexota > Anaerolineae > JAAYZQ01 > JAAYZQ01 > CBDUWJ01. The sequence goes on from CBDUWJ010000243.1 coordinate 715, forward strand.
GGGGCGGGCGTGGGCCGGAGCGTACCCAATCCGGACAAGTCCCTCCCCGACCCGTCCCGCGACTTTGGCGGGCAGGGCCTGGCCAACATCGCCACGGGCTTTTTCCAGGGCATGCCCGTGGGCGGTTCGCTGTCTGCCACCGCCCTCAATGTGAGCACCGGAGCGAGAACACGATTGGCCAACGTCTTTTTGGGGCTGATCGTTGTGGTCCTGGTCTTGCTGGCGGGCGGCCTGGTGGAACGGGTGGCCATGCCCTGCATGGCGGCCATCCTGATCTACGCTGGCTGGGAGACCATCAAGTTTGAAGAGATCGCCGATGTATGGGATATCGGGATGGCATCCCGCATGGTCATGATCATCACCTTTGTGGCCACACTGGTCCTGCCGATCCACCAGGCCGTGGGCCTGGGCGTCATCCTATCCCTGGCTCATTTCCTGTACAGCGCAGCGATGAGCGTGCGCGTGGTGGAGATGGAGCCCCAGGAGGACGGGACCTTCCTGGAGCAGCCCGCACCGGCGGAACTGCGCAGCAACGCGGTCACACTGCTGGACGTGTATGGCAACGTCTACTTTGCAGCCGCCTACACGCTGGAGCAGATCCTGCCATCAGCTACCCAGTCCCAGCGCTCGGTCGTCGTCCTGCGCCTGCGTGGCGACGAGGAGGTGGGCAGCACCTTCATCAGCGTAATCGAGCGCTACACGGAGAGACTTGTGGAAGGCGGCGGCAAGCTCATGCTGGCGGGAGTGAGCGACCGCGCCATGCGCCGCCTGGAACGGACCGAGACGACAGAGACAATCCCGGCGGAGGATATCTTTCTCGCTGAGGACACCGTGGGCGCCTCCACTCACAAGGCGCTGGCGGCGGGGCAGGCGTGGCTTGCCCACGGGCAGAGCGCGTAACGCGTCAAGGAGAGCGACACTTATGTCAAAGACAGCACAGTACGTGATCATTGGCCTGCTGGCCCTGGTCCTGGTGGTCGTTTGTGCCCTGGCGGCCTTTTTCCTGGTCCGCGACCTGACCCAACCCGAGCAGGCTGCGGATGACTCCTGGCAGCGAGTAGAGGACGCGGGCAAGATCGTCGTCGGCACCGCCGCCGACTACCCGCCCTTTGAGTACTATGCCAACCACGCGCAGATCGACGGCTATGACATCGCGCTGATGAACGCCATCGGCCAACACCTGGACCTGGAGATCGAGTACCGCAACTTTGCCTTCGACGGCCTGTGCGGCGCGTTGCAGGTCAGCCAGATCGACGCCGCCATCGCCGCCATCGCTGTCACCCCGGAGCGCGAGGCCAAGGTGGAGTTTACCAACGTCTACTTTGTCGGCGAGGACGGCATCCTGGCCTCCGAGGAGTCAGAAATCCACGCCATCGGTGCCGTGGATGAGCTTGCCAGCAGTAGGGTCGGCGTGCAGCGCGGTAGCGTCTACGAAGGCTGGCTTCAAAGCAGCCTGGTGGATGCCGAACTCATGCCAGCCGGCAACCTGCTGTCTTATGACAAGATCGAAGGCGCCGTCCGCGACCTGCGCGCCGGGCGACTGGACCTGGTGGTGATGGACGCCCTGCCGGCCCAGACCTTTGCCGCGGAGGGGGGCGTCAAAGTGGTGGCGCACGGTCTCAACCAGCAGCGCTTCGCCATCGCGGTGCCCAAGGGCGCTGCTACGCTCAGGGCAGCACTGGACCACGCCCTGAGCGTATTGCACAACGAGGGCGTTATGGCCGAACTGGCCAAAGAGTACCTGGACCTGGAGGCGGCGGAGCTCCTGCCCACCCCAACGCCTACTCCCCCACCAGCGGCGACGAACACGCCCGGCCCAACCGCCACCTGCGTGGATGGCATGGCCCTGGTCCAACACCTGAGCTTTGAGCCCCAGGACCCCCAGGCGCCACCCCAGTTGGAGCCGGGCCAGCCCTTCACCAAGGGCTGGCGGGTGAAGAACAGCGGCACCTGCACCTGGGATACGACTTACACCCTCACTTATGTACCTGGCAACGATCCGGCGGCACGCATGGGCGGTGAACCGCTGCCGATCACGCACCTGGTGGCACCCGGCCAGACCTATGACCTCGAGGTCGACCTGGTGGCCCCGCTCAAGCCGGGCATCTATCTGGGAGTGTGGCAGATGGTCAACGGCGGCGATCAGCCCTTTGGCGAACGCCTGGAGGTGGGCATCACAGTCCCGGCGCCACCCACCGCAACGCCGGCCCCGACGCAGACGCCGTCGCCCGGCATCACCTTCACCGTGGACCGCGCTCAGATCCTGGCTGGCGAGTGCGTGGCCTTTTCCTGGGGCGTGGAGGACGCCAGAGCCGTCTACTTCTATGCCGAGGGAGAGCGCTGGCAGGACAACGCCGTCGCCGTACAGGGCCTGCAGCAGGAGTGCCCGCCGGTGACCACGGCCTTCTACCTGCGCGTGGTCAAGCCCGACAATCAAGTCGACACGCGACAGATCACGATTTATGTCGAGCCCGCGGAAGATGTGCCGGTCATCAACCGCTTCACCGTCGATCCCCCGGACCAGGTTGTGGTAGACCAGTGTGTGGACATCCGCTGGGACGTTGGCGGCGATGTGGACAAGGTGACCATCACCGCGGACGACGTAGATCTGTGGGAAGGCGCACCGCTCAGCGGCAGCATGCAGAACTGTCCGGCCCTTCCTGGCACCATGATCTATGGCATCGAAGCCGTGGGGCCAGGCGGCACAGGCCGCCAGCAGGAAAGCATCCAGGTGGTCAGGCCATCGGCGGCCACGCCCGGACCCACTGGCGATCCCGACTCGCCGGTGATCTACTCCTTCTCGGCCAATCCGAACCAGATCGCCGTGGGGGACTGTGCGAGCCTTTCCTGGAGCGTGGGCGGCGCCACGTCCATGGTCAGGCTGCTGCGCGACGACGCGGTGCTGCTGGAGGATACCGCGGCCGATGGCCAGCAGATGGATTGCCTCGACGAGCCGGGTGACTATGTGTACCGTCTGGTGGCCTTTAGCCTCGGCGGCGACTCGGTCTCTGAGGAGGCCCCGGTCAAGGTCACCGAGGGAGCGCCGGAGAATCCACTGGCAGGAACGTCGTGGCAGGCGACCCAGCTCTATGATGGCACAGCCATGGCCTCCGTGCTGGACGGTACCGCCGTGACGGCTGTCTTTAGTCCGGACGGGGAAGTTGACGGCTCAGCCGGCTGCAACACCTACTCCGCCACCTATACCGTCGACGGCAAGGCGCTGAGCGTCAGCTCCCCGGAAGCCACAAACAAGACCTGCGCTGATCCGCCAGGGATCATGGAGCAGGAAACTGCCTATCTGGCGGCGTTGGGCTTGGCAGTGAGCTTCAGGCTCGAAGCGGGCGAGCTGTACATCCTGGATCTCTCTGGCCAGGTGCTAGTAGAGTATGTACGGGTTGAGCAGTAGGTAGCGGGCGTGGGACCCGCGCAAGGCCAGCCGCCCGGCGCGGAAAGCGCTGCTGTTGGCCTGCGGCATGGTCTGCACTTGGGAGTCCCGTACTAGGACCTCAACAGCCTGAAGGTGATGAGTTGTCATTCTGAGGTGATGAGTTGTCATTCTGAGCCGAAGCGCAGCGAAGGCGAAGCATGTCCTGAGCGAAGCCGAAGGGAATCTCGGTTGCCCTGCCTGAAACCGTTTGCTCGTCGCAAGAGGAGATTCTTCGTCGCTGCGTTCCGCAGAATGTAAGGCCATCAGAATCACCTTGACGAGGTACTAGTCTCGTTACGATGAGGTTGTGACAGAAGGACTTGCACAAGGCGCGCCCGACGCGCACACCATGCGCTCGTTTTGGCATCGTCAGCAGTGGCCGAGCATCGACGTGCTCGAGATCACGTTGGCTGCCTGCACACCGCACGTGATCCTCGATCCAGGCGGTACCGAGGTGCTGGCTCTGGCGCAGTCGCTGACAGACGCGTTGCTGGCACGACGAATGGCGCGCCGGTGTGATCCCGGGGCTACCAATGACACGCCTGCATCTCGCACATGCTCTGCGCGGACCACAGTCCGCGCATTTT
>CBDUWJ010000244.1:0-4707 GCA_965370895.1 uncultured Anaerolineae bacterium
GGAGGGGAATAGCCACCCGGCCGTGGTCGGCCCGCGCTCGCCGTACGATCCGAACGGGACCCGCCTGCGGGGGTAGGTGTTTCAGCGTTGGTGGTTGGGGTACGAGATACTTGATATTGGACATCGGGTATTGGATAATGGACAAAGGCATAGTGTCGGGGGAGGCTGACGCCGGCTCGCCAGAGTCGGCGTCAGCACGAGGACGCCACTGTAAGGAGTATTCAGCATGACTGTGCTGATACGGCGTGCCGCCTACGTCGTGCGCGCCGCGGATCGCGTCGAGCGCGATTGCGACGTGCTGATAAGGCGCAATCGCATCGCTGGTATCGGACACTATGAGCGAGAGCCTGGCTGGGACGCCATAGATGCTGACGGCTGTGCCGTGATCCCTGGGCTCATCAATGCCCACACCCACCTGTATCAGAACCTGCTCAAGGGCCTGAACGACGGCGTTCCGCTAGTCGACTGGTGCCAGCAGGTGCTGTATCCGGCGGCTGACGTGATCCACACCGATCATTGGGATGCACGCGACGAGCGCATGGGGTACGCATGGTCCCTCGTGGCCGCACTGGAAATGGTCAAGGCTGGGACAACCTGCTGCATCGACATGGACATGACCATGGATTCCGTGTTCCAGGCATGGCTGGACATTGGCTTTCGCGGTGTGGGGGCGGTTACGCTCAGCGACCAGTGGATCCCAGACGAGCTGCGACTCCCACCCGAGGTCAGCCGGCAAGAAGCCATTGGTTATGTCGAGCGCTGGCACAGGAGCCCCACGGGTAACGCACGGGTGCAGATCGTCTTGGCCCCTTCGACGCCCTTTCTGGCCAGCCCAGACCTCCTGCGGTGGACGCGCGAACAGCGGGATCGCCTGGGCGTGGGCGTGCAGATTCACGTAGCGGAGACCCAGTACGAGATGGAGTATATTGCCCGGGAGGCGGGCACGACCCCCCTCCGTTATCTGGACGGTTTCGGCCTGGTGGACGAGCGGCTGACAGCCGTGCATTGCGTCCATATGGACGCGGACGATCTTGATCTGCTGCAGGCGCGGAATGTGATCCCCATCTACAATCCCAAGAGCAACATGAAGCTGGGCAGCGGTGTGGCGCCGGTCGCAGAGATGCTACGCCGGGGGATCCCTGTCGCGTTGGCGAATGATGGCAGCGCGTCCAACGATTTGTTGGACATGTTCGAAGAGATGCGCTGCGCAGCGCTGCTGCAAAAGGTGGCGGCCGAGGACCCAGCAGTCATCTCGGCGGTTGACGTGTTCCGCATGGCCACCGAGAACGGCGCCAGGGCCTGCCGGATCGATGCAGGCACGATCGATCCAGGCCGGCTGGCCGACCTGGCCATTGTGAATCTACGGCGACCGCACCTGGTACCCGTGCACGACATCGTCAGCAGTTTGGTGTACTGTGCCAAGGGTTCTGACGTGAAAACGACCATCATCGACGGTCAGGTGGTGATGCGGGAGGGCGAGTTGCTCACGATGGATGAGGAGCAGATTCTGGACATGGCTCAGGACTGGGGAGCCAACTTGCGCGAGCGCAGCCTGCAGAGCGGACTTGGTCCTGGCACATAGAACCGGTAGCCCGTGCTGGGTGTTGCTGAGTGGTTGTTTGAGAAGAATGACAGTCTTGCGAGGGGATTCACCGAATTGGCGACACCGAATTCGTTCAATCCTGGAGACTCGTCGTCACACCCAAGAGTGATCAAACAGCTTTGGTCACCGTCGAGTGAGCAACACTCGATAGAGGGACGGCCAGATAAACTGGGAGGGAGAAGTTTTCTAATGAGCGAGTTGTTGGATCTACTGATCGATGCTTGCGGTCCGGATCGCGTGTCCGACAAACTTCCCGATCGCATATGCTATACTCGGGATTGCGGGCCCAGTCCTGGCGGCATTCCAGACTTTGTCGTGCGGCCCACGTCAGCGGAGGAGGTGTGCGCGATCATCAAGGTTGCGAACGAATACCGTACCCCGATCTTTATCTGGGGGCGATCTACCACCTTCATCGGCAACGGCATCCAGAGAGGCTGCATCCTGATGGCCATGGACTTGATGAACGAGATCGAAGAGATCGACCTGGGCAACAAGGTCGTGGTCGTGCAACCTGGGGCGGTCTGGCATTCGGTAGACATCGAGTTGAACAAGCTGGGCTGGGAGTTGGGGGTGCCAGGGCCTGGGGGCATGTTCTCCTGTTCGATTGGTGGCACAGTGGCCTACAACTCGGTGCCCCACGGCCTGGCCGAGTACGGGATGACGGGCGAACACGTGATCGGCTTGGAGGTTGTTCTGCCCGATGGAACCATCGTGAACACTGGAAGTGGCGCAAACGAGGCCGCGGGGCATTTGCACTTTGAACGGTATGCCAACGGACCCGATCTCACCGGTCTTTTTATCGGTTCCTACGGTGTGCTGGGCGTCATCACCAAGGTATTCTACCGCATCCGTCGCATCCCGGCGACAGAGGAGTTTGCGTTCTATGGCTTTGATGACTATGAGCAAGCCGTGGACGCGGCTAGCGCCATGCAGAAACAGGATACAGCCACGCACTTGGTGGGTCTGTTTGGCGGTCCAAAGCCGACAGGCTACGAACAATATGATGCTTTTCTGCACATCGTGATTCGCGACTCGCGCCTGGCTGCTCAGGAGCGGCTGCGCGTCGCGGAGGCCGTCTGCGAGTCTTTCGGCGGGTATCCCCTTGACCACAAAGCCACCCGTCTGTACTGGACAGGGCACATGTACTCGTGGATGCGCAATACGCCGCCGGACCACTACTATGGCAATCGCCCCTTTATGTGTCCCGAGGTCGCCGGGTTCATGCCCACAGAGAAAGTCAAGGATGCGGTGGCGTACCTGCGCAATGACGCTGTCGAACACGCCGGCGAGTTTGAGAAATACGACATCCGGATCAAGTGCTACGACGTCTACTTTTCCAACAACGCGGCCTTTATCTGGATAGACACCCTGTACCCAGAACTGGACGACGAGGCCTGGAGGTACGGCCTGGCTCTGCGGTCCCGCTACACAGACGAGCTCTGCGGACGCTACATGTCGCCTGGAGGCATTATGCAGGCCGTCGCGCCCGAAGTCATGACCAAGATGGGTGCCGGGTTCGAGCTGATCAAGCTGCTCAAGCGCTCGTTAGACCCGAACTATATACTCAATCCGGGCGTCATGTACTTAGAACCGGAGGAAAGTCATGTCTAGTCCCAAGCACCCAGGAATAATCACGACCCACGAACGGCGGATTGACGAACTCAGGAACATCGTCTATCAATGCAACCGCTGTGGCCAGTGTCTCGACTTTGCTTCCGTGGGGCAGGCACCCAAGTGTCCTGCGTTTCAGGGCGGTCTCTTTGAGTCGTATGCAGCGCGGGGCAAGTTCAACATCGCCCGCGCGCTGGTGGACGGTGTCATAGACTACGACCAGGACCTGGCGGCGCGGGTGTACAGTTGCACGGAGTGTCGAGCCTGTGCCCAGGATTGCTTCAAATACCTGGACACCACGGCCATGTTTGCCGCGATGAAGGAGGACCTGGCTCGCCAGGGCCTGATCCCCGAGAATCTCAGACGGGGATTGGAGGGCGATGAGGGTCTGGACCAGACCCATAACGTCTATCGAGCCCCACACGAGGAACGACTGGCCTGGCTGCGCGACCAAAGCCGCGTCGACAGACCGGCGGAGACAGCCTTCTTTGTTGGCTGTACCTCCGCCTATGTGCGGCAGAACATGTCTGTCGACACCGAGAGTACGCTACAGCGCCTGGGGGTCGACTTTACCATCCTCAGTGACGAATGGTGTTGTGGGCACCCTTACGTAGCGGCCGGTGAACTGGACAAAGCACGCGAGGCCCTGGAGCACTCTATTTCACAGTACGAAGCGCTGGGTGTCAAACGGGTGGTGTTCAACTGCCCCGGCTGTCTCAAGACCTTCAAGCACGATGCTCCGGAGCTCTTGGGGCGACAACTACCCTTTGAGCCCGTGCACATTCTGGAAGAGATCGCATACCTGGCGGAACAGGGCAAGATCAAGTTCAAGGCGCTGGATCCCAAGATCACGGTGACCTACCACGACTCCTGCACCATGGGGCGCTGGCTGGGCATCTATGAGGCGCCCCGGACGTTGCTCAGCCACATCCCTGGTGTGGCGGTCAAGGAGATGCCCCGCAACCGGGCTAACGCGTATTGCTGCGGGGCAGGCGCACTCATCCGTTACGACTATGCGGCCATTGCCGATCGTGCCGGCAGCGAACGACTCCAGGAAGCGGTCGACACAGGCGCTGATGTGCTGATGACGTCGTGTCCAGCCTGCCTGATGCAGTTCCAGCAGATGCGCAGCAAGCAGCGGCGCAGCAAACAGCGGCGCAGCGAGCAGCGGCAGATCAGAGTGATGGACATCACCGAGATCATCTGGAACCAACTGGACCTGCCGGGGGAAACGTAGGCTGGTGGAATGGCCCACTGTAGGGCAAGTTCTGCCATCCTGTCATTTCGAGGAACTCAGCGACGGCAGGACGTAGGGCATCCACGGAATCTGCGTTCACATTATTGAATCGGTTTCCCGTGCGTGAGTGGAGATTGCTTCGCTCCGCTACCAGTGACACGCCTGCATCTCGCACACGCTCTGCGCGGACCACAGTCCGCGCATTTGTGCCAGGTGTGCTGGACTGTGGTCCAGCACGAGCAGGGCTCGGCAGAGC
>CBDUWJ010000245.1:0-4706 GCA_965370895.1 uncultured Anaerolineae bacterium
ACATATTACACAACATCGGGCCACCCCCGGGGGTTTGTGTCTGGGTGGTGTTGCCCCGCCCCCCGCGGGCCCGCCCAAACGCCTCAAATCGCTGGCCTACGCGACCTCTTCTTCGGATTCTGCCGGCTCATCAGATGCCGGTTCTTCAATAGCCGGCGCAGGTACGGGCGCCTGGCCCGTCGCCTCTACGTAGGCTTGGCCGTACAGGTGGCCAATGACCATGACGGCATACGGATAGGTGACCAGCCAGCCCACCCCGCAGACAAGGCTCCCCAGGTTGCCGATGAGGTTGGCAACCCAGCTCATCACGAAGGTGATCAGGTAGGTCGCGATGTTGTCGCGGACCAGGCCAAACACCTCACCGAAGCGAAAGGCAGCGCTGAAATCTCTGTCGGCGGCGTAAAAGGCGGTGGCTGCCGGCAAGGTGAGAGACATGGCGATGGCCCAGAGCAAGGTGAAGCAGCTCAACGCCAGAGTGAGCAGCGCGCTCAACCCCTCGGCGTTTTCGGACAAGACGCCAGCGGGCAAGCCCAAGCAGATGGCCAGGATGATGATGGGCAGGGCGTAGACGATGCCGATCACTATGACCTTCAGGCCATCGGCGAGCAAGGTGCCCCAGTCATCCCACTCGGGAAGCCGGTCAACGTCCCCGCGCATGACCATGCGGATGATCTTGACCGTATAGCCGCCCAGCAGCGCCAGGGCCAGGATCAGGGGGATGAACAGCATCCAGGAGAATACGACGCCCAATAGCAAGATGCCTGCCGCAATGAGGATTTTCGAGATCCACTGATCATCCTCAAAGACAAACGTAAATGATTTTCCAATGTCCATTCTTTCCCTCCTTGAGTTGATTGTACCTACGCATTATACCAGAAGTCGGGTTTTCAGGCAACCTTGGGAATCTGCAAGTTCGTGGCTTACTGGACCTACCTGCTCTACGCAGGACGCGCCATTAGGTTTCAGATTCCTGTCACACCCGCACCGCCGGATCGAACAACCGGGCGTACTCTTCCAGCGCAAACCGATCAGTCATGCCCGCCATATAGTCACACACCATCCGCTCCAGCGGCTCATCGGAACCAGCTATACGGCCCTGGATGGAACCAGGCAACTGGGCCGGTTCCTGAGTATACGCGTTGAATATGGCTTGTAAGACGCGCCGGGCCTTGGCCGCCATACGCACCACCCGCCAGTGGTGGTAGAGCCGCTCGTACAGGAATGATTTGAGCTCGTCGTGACGTGCCGCTGCGCCTGCCGACAAGCCAATGATCTGCGAACCCCGCGCCCGGAGCTCGAGTACCGAATCTATCCCCTCCTCCATCAGGCGCTGGGCAGTGGTTCGAGCGGCGTCGGTGACAGCCCAACCGACGACAGCGCGGATGACCTGGTGGCGATCTACCTTTTTCAACTCCGCGCAGGTATCCAATCCCACGTTGGCCATGACCTCGTTCCAGAGGGGCACGTCCTGCAGATCGAGGGGCGTGATCAACCCAGCGCGCAACCCGTCATCCAGGTCGTGGGCGCCGTAGGCTAGCTCATCGGCAATGTTGGCAATCTGCCCCTCCAGGGAACAGGCCAGGTCGGGCTCGTACCCGCTGGCGTCGCTCACGTCGTACGCGGTCTCGTGCTTGACCAGGCCCTCACGGACTTCCCAGGTCAGGTTCAGGCCCGGCCACCCGGGATAGCGGCGCTCCAGCTTTTCGACGATGCGCAGCGTCTGGCGGTTGTGGTCAAAACCGCCGTGATCGGCCATCAGCTCGTTCAACGTCTGTTCACCCGAGTGACCAAAGGCCGGGTGGCCCAGGTCGTGGCCCAGGCAGATGGCCTCGGTCAGATCCTCGTTGACCCCCAGGGCGCGCGCCAGCGTGCGGCCGATCTGCGCCACTTCCATCGTGTGGGTCAGCCGCGTGCGATAGTAGTCGCCTTCCGATATGACAAAGACCTGGGTCTTGTACTCCAGCCGGCGAAAGGCAGTAGTGTGGATGATCCGGTCCCGGTCGCGCTGAAAGGCCGTGCGATACTCCGGCTCGTGGTCGGCGTAGGCCCGGCCCCTCGAGTCACGGCTGCGCAGCGCGTAAGGCGCCAGACTGTGTTCTTCCAGATCCTCCAGGTGCTTGCGCGTATACAGCATCGTGTGAACCTCCTCTGCCCCGTGCTCCGGCTTTCCCATGTGCTGGCGCACAAGTTGTCACGCAACACGTCTCATACCTGACGTGTCACGCATCACCTAATCTCCAATCCCCAATACCTCACAAGTCAATCCATCGCACCTGCCGCCCCTCAAAGCCAGCCACCGCCCGAAAGCCCACCGCCCGCGCCATGTCCAGGGCTTGCATGACGCCAGCGCCAAGGTCGCGTGCGTGGTGGGCATCGGAACCGACCGTCAGGATCTCGCCGCCCATCTCCTGATACCAGCGCAGTACCGTCAGACCGGGATAGGGCTCGCCCGGCGGCTGGCGCAACCCTGAAGTGTTGATCTCCAGCCCCATGCCGCCCACTATGGCAGCCCGCAGCACGGCGCGGATCTCCTCCTCGAATGCGGCAGGCGCAAATGGGCCATAGTGCGCCGTCCCGTACCGTTTGACCAGGTCGAGATGGCCCAACACCTCGCCCAGGCCGCACTGCACCGCCCGCAGCACCTCTTCAAAGTAGGGCACGTACGCCTGGCGTTGGCTGTGGGCGGCAAAATAGCCCTCGGCTGCCCCTTCCTCGGAGATCATGGCCCAGCCATCGGCATAGTCCACCAGGTGGACTGATGCGACGACATAGTCCCAACTGCGTCCAGCCAGCCAGGCACCGATCTCGTCCTCCAGGCTGGCCTGATAGGTTATCTCCACCCCCTGCCGCACCCTGATGCTGGGCGCCAGAGCCCGGGCAGCATCGATCTCTTGGTCGTAGTGCGCCAGATCCAGGTACTCGTAGCTCCGGTCGCGGGGATCAAAGTCAGCGTGCTCACAAAAGCCCACCTCGGCCAGACCCAGGGTGACTGCCCGACGGATATGGTCATCGATGCTCGACGCACCGTCGGCTGAGCAGGTGGAGTGGACGTGCAGGTCCACAGGTATCATGCCACGGGCCTCCTGAACCGCCCTCACACCGACAATTGCGGGACGATGAACAGGTACAGGCTGGCCAGATCGAGCAGGATGAGCAGCAGGTAGGGACTGGCCTGGACCACTGGATCCCAGCGACGTGGCAGGAAATGGCGCACGGCAAAAGCCACGGCGGCCGCGACGAGCAGTAGCAGGGGCCAGATAGCCAGCAATCCCACCAGTCGTAGCACGACCGCAGCGGCCAACAGCAGCACGGCCACGAATACGGCCCGCTCGCGGCGCAGCACCTCGCGCCAGCCCAGGGCGGCGACCAGGCTGATGGGCAGCAGGGCGCGGAACAGATAACGGCCCTGGTGCTGCAGAAAGTTCATGTTGTACCACACATAGCTCGCCAGGGTCAACCCCGCTGCCAGGGCCAGCAGGCCACCTGCCGCCCATTGCCATGCGGGCAGCTCCCCCCGGCGACGCCAGACACCGGCAGCCCACGTCAGAAACCCGACCAGAGCCAGGGCCGAGAGGATGGCCATGACCTGGTAGATTCGTTCGTCCAGGAGCACGCCCATCCAGCCGAACTGTCCCCAAAAGCTGCGGAACGAGGTCAGGAAAAAGTCGTGGACCAGTCGCCCGAACCCCTGCTCGGCCACGAACTCGGCGGTGCGGAGCTGCCCCACCACCACCTGATCGTGGCGGCCCAGAGCCAAGAGGTCCAAGCCGCCGTAGAGGGCCATGTTGCGCAGCCACCAGGGTGCGGCCAGGCCAACCGCCGGCGCCAGGTAAAGGCAAGCGTCCTTTACGCCCTTGCTCAGGGAAGGCGCTGGCTTGTCGAGCCACAGGTGCCGGGCGGCAATGGCCAGCAACACCAGGGGCAAAGCGATATAGGCAGAGGACTTTGTGATCAGGCCCAGACCCGTAGTGATGCCCAGAAGCACGAGCAGCCGCGTATCATCCCCCTCGCTTCCCGGGGACGTGGAGCACTTTAGGTAGCGGATGGTCAACAGCAAGATGACCGCCAGCAGCAGCTCCGTGAGCGTGTCGTTGTTGACCGCGGCGGCCATGGCCACGTGCATCGGCAGAAAGGCAACAAAGGCCGTCGCCCCCAGGGCCAGGTACGGGCGGTTCGGCGCCAACTCCAGCACTGTCCACTGGACGACCACGAGCAGCAGGGCCCCCAGCGCCACCGACACAAGCCGCAAGGGCAGCAGCGCACCGCCAAACAGCCGGTAGACCGGCACGACCAGCAGATAGTAGAGGGGCGGCTGGTGGAACTCGTAGCGGATGGGCGCGATGCTCATCTCCGGGGGAAAACGGGCGGCCTTGATCTCCTCCAGATAGGCGCCGGGATAGTCACCCGGCTTGAGGATCGGGAAGCGGTGCTGTTCCGCCACGTATTGGACGTAATTGTAGTGGGCTGGCTCGTCGGGTGCCTGCCAGGCGGGAGTGTACACCGCGTACAGCGTCCCCAGGATGAGGTAGATAAGGACAATGACCGGCAGCAACCAGCGAACTGGCCGCCTCCACGACGACTGCGACATCGTACCCCCCGCCGCTATTCTACCCCACCCGGGGAAAAAGGACAAGCGCACGTCTCGAGAATTCCATTGCGCGATCAGCTCGGGGTGCTAGCTGAAGAACCCAAGTCAGGGCAGCCAA
>CBDUWJ010000246.1:0-4688 GCA_965370895.1 uncultured Anaerolineae bacterium
CCGGTCATCGGAGACAGGCTATTGCTGACGTCCAAAGTAGTAGTTCAATATGTCGTTGGCGATCGGTACAGCCGTGCCCGATCCCTCTCCACCCCCAAAGACAAACACCACCAGTGCGATCTCGGGATCATCGTAGGGAGCAAAGGCCGTGAACCAGGCGTGAGTGGGCAGGTGACCCTCGCGGTCCCTGTCGGGTATGCCGTCTTTGTTGCGGTCGACAAAGAACTCGGAGGTGCCAGTTTTGCCAGCTACGGCGATGCCTGGCACGTCAATCGCCCAGGCAGTGGCTCCCGTTCCGGCCACGGCGGCTCGCATCCCCTGGCGGACGATGTCAAGATTCTCGGATGACACCGGCAGCTGACGAATGACGTCAGGGGCAAAAGCCTGGAGAACATTCCCCTCACCGTCTATGACCTCGCGGACGACCTGAGGACGGTACAGCGTGCCGCCGTTGGCGATGACTGCTGTCATGTTCAACACTTGCAGCGGCGTGGCCAGCACAAAGCCCTGACCGATGGACATATTGTAGGTGTCGCCTGTCACCCATGACTCGCTGTAATTGATCCGTTTCCACTTGACAGTGGGTACCAAACCGGGCGCCTCCCCCGGCAAGTCAATCCCTGTCCGGGACCCCATGCCAAAGAGCTCGGCGTAGTAGCCCAATAGATCCTCACCCAAGCCCTCGAAACCATCACGGTTGCCGCCGCCCACTTGATAGAAGTAGATGTCACAGGACTGGCCCAAAGCTGATACCACGGCGAGGGAACCATGGTGTCCATGATAGTCGTGGTGGATCCAGCAATAGAACGGTTGCGCCAAGCTTGGGTCCTCGGGGTAGAAGCGGTTAGGCAGCCATAGTATACCGCCGCAGTACAGGCGGGTCTGGGAATCGACGACACCCTCTTCCAACGCACCAGAGGCCACAGTGACTTTGTAGGTGGAGCCAGGAGGGAACTGCCCAGAGATGGCATGATTCATGAGCGGGCGGTTGGGATCCTCCTGCAAGGCCTGGAATGACTCGGATGAGATCCCACTGACGAATTCATTGTTGTCGTAGCTAGGCAGCGAAACCATGCCCAGGATCTCGCCCGTTTGAGGATTCATGGCCACGGCGACGCCTTGCTTCTTGTGGATATTCCTCAATTGGCGCGTGACGATGTCTTCCATCGCCTGTTGCAGGTCCAAGTCCAGCGATAAGCGCAGGTTGTTTCCGGCGACGGCAGCCCTGGGCTCACCAGCCACGCGTATCTCCCGGCCAGCCACGTCCACTTCTATCAGTTTCTGCCCGTCGTGACCACGCAGCTCCTCCTCAAAGCTGTACTCCACACCAGTGAGCCCTACGTGTTCCCGGTTGGGATCGTACCCGCGAGCCTCGTAAGCTTCCGCCCGTTCCGCTGGGATGAATCCGACGTAACCCAGGACGTGGGCCACGAGAGAGCCGTACAGATACTCCCGCACCGGTTCCACCTGGATCAGCACGCCAGGCCAGTCCAGATGTTCCTCCTCCAGAACAAGTGCCACCTCGCGAGGGACGTCAGCTTTCAGGCGAGCCGGGCGGTAGGGAGCCAGTTCCGCCTTCTCCAGGATGTCCAGGATGCCCACCGACAGGCCAGCGCTGGTCTTCCACTCAGCCTCGCTAGGATCCTCGAGTGGCTGACCAATCATCGGAATTTCCAGAACATGGGCTAGCTTGCGAAGCAGCGCTTCGCGCTCGGACTCATCTTCAGGCAGGTAGGCGGGGATGATCGACACCGTGATCCGGGGCTGATTTCGAACCAAGAGGTGCCCGCGCCGGTCGTAGATGACGCCGCGGGGCCCGGGGTTCAGTGCCAACCGGAAACGATTGATGTCGGCTGCCTCCTGGTAATAGTCGCCCTGAACCACCTGCATGCGCCATAGCTGACCTACCAGTCCCAAGAAGACAATGACGAGGAGGACTTGGTATACGACCAGTCGCCCTCTAGTGGCCGGCACCGGCGAAACGGACTGTGAATCGCCCAGCGACTCGCTCCGCAAATCATCGTGTCCAAACTGGCTGTGCCGCAACTGGTTGGGCAAGCTACCACTCCATCTCTTCTCGGCCGATCCGGGCGTGCAGCATGCGCATCGCCGGGAAAACCACCGGCATCAGCACCGCATTCAGCACCGCAGAGGGCAGGATAATGCGCAACAGGCTATCCAGCCACGCAACAGTATGACCAGAAATCCATACGATGAACAGAAAAAAGAGATCGTACAGGACCGTTGCCAAAAAGGCCATCACCACGGGAAAGACGATGCCGACCTCTGAGTCAACTGCAGCAAAGACACTGGTCTTGCCCAATCCCGATAGGAAACCCACGGCGATCAAGGATAGGGTGGCCGCACCGAAGGGTGCCCCTGAAAGGAGGTCGACCGCCACCCCGGCAATAAACCCCCACAGCATGCCTTCCCTCGGACCGCGCAATAGGCTCCAACTGACCACGACCAATACCGGCAGATCGACGAAAACGCCCCACAGCGCCAGACGCGACACAAGGGTAGCCTGCAGAACCGCGATCAGAACCAACAAAGGTATGGCTAGATAGATGGTCACGGTTCACAAGGCACAGAGCTCAGCACACCATGACCAGTTACTGATGACGCGCAGGCTCATTCGCTCGTCTGCCCATTGTCTTCGATTGGCTCAAAATCAGTTATGACCAGGACCACTTCCAGGTGATCGAAATCCACCGTGGGCTGAACAGCAGCGGTCTGGTAGAGCTCGTAGTCCTTACGCTCCACTTCGGTGATCTGTCCGATCAGGATCTGCCGTGGAAAACTCCCCCCCAGACCCGACGTGAACACGGTGTCGCCCACGCTAATGGTATCACCCTGAGGAACCGCCCGCATGACCAGGGAACCGTCTGCCTGGCCCTGAACCAGGCCACTTGCCCTGGTGCTCTGCGCCAGAGCGTTCACCAGGCTGCTCGCGTCAATGATCAGGCGCACCCTGGACCACCCATCACCGACATCCGAGATTCGTCCCACCAGGCCCCGATCGGTGACGACCGGCATGTTGCGGGCGATGCCCGCTTGTCGGCCCACATCGAGAGTGATGTAGCGCTGCAGATTGCTGGGGTCCCGACCGATCACCCGTCCCACGACGTGCGCCCCCTGGACATCGAAGGATGGATGAGCGTGGATAAAGTTCAGAAGATTGCGCAGGAGGCCAGCTTCGCCTTCCAACTCTCGGTAGCGCACATTCTCGAGCAAAAGGCGAGCGTTTTCGGCCTCTAACTGCTTATTGCGTTGACGCAGGTCTCGTAGGTCACGGGCTGTCTGAGCCAGTTCGCCGGCTCGGGAGACAGCCAGCGCCACCCCCTGCTGAAGAGGCGTAGTCACCCTCGCAAACACCCCTTCGACAGGTTCCCACAGGCCTGCGCGATGCAGCACAAACCCGATCAGTGCAAGCAAGATCAGCAGGAATGGGACCAGATTCTGGATACGCCCGCGGCTCATCGTTCGGAAGGTTCGAGATTCCATGCTCGCCGCAAGGAGTCCTGCGTCGAACATGGAACGACTCTAGTGGACAGTGCTGCCCCGCTGCAGGCTAGCCAGCACCGTGTGCAGCCGGTCCAAGTCCTCAAGGATCTTGCCAGCCCCGCGAGCCACACAGGTCATGGGATCGTCAGCCACATAAACCCGCATTTTGGTCTCCTCCGAAAGGCGCTGGTCCAGACCCTGCAACAACGCCCCACCGCCAGCCAGGGCGACCCCCTGCTCCATCAGGTCGGCTATCAGCTCAGGGGGCGTCTCGTCGATGGCCTCGCGCACCATGTCGACAATGATGTTCACCGAGCTGGCCAACGCTTCGCGAATCTCGACGCTGCTGACCTCGATCGATTCGGGTAAGCCCGTGATCAGGTTTCGCCCCTGGATGGCCATGGTTTGTTCCTGGGGCAAGGGATAGGCCGAACCAATGGTGATCTTGACCCGTTCGGCCATCCGTTCGCCGATGAGCAGATTGTATTTCTGGCGGGCGTATTGGATGATATCTTCGTCCATCTCGTCGCCGGCGACGCGCAGGCTGCGGCTGACGACGATACCGCCCAGCGCAATGACAGCTACCTCGGTGGTGCCACCACCGATGTCGACGATCATGCTGCCTAGTGATTCGGTGATGGGCAAGCCTGCTCCGATGGCTGCGGCCATCGGTTCCTCGATCAGATAGGCTGCCCGCGCGCCAGCTGACAGGGTGGCATCGTGGACAGCTCGCTTTTCCACCTCGGTCACACCTGAGGGAATACCAACCACTACGCGGGGACGGGCCACCGGCAAGAGCGACCGGTCATGGACCTTCTTGATAAAGTAGTGCAACATGCGCTCAGTGACGTCGAAATCGCTGATCACCCCATCGCGCAAAGGGCGGATGGCCACAATGCTGGCCGGGGTGCGGCCGACCATCTCTTTGGCATCCATGCCAATGGCCAGCACTCTCTTGGTGCTTTTTTCGATCGCCACGACGGAAGGCTCGTTGATGATAATCCCTTTGTTACGGACATTTACCAGCGTGTTGGCCGTTCCCAGGTCAATGCCAACATCCTGAGAGAAAAGACCCAGGATTGCATTCAAAGGACTAAACACGGGACAACCCCCTTCTGTGAGATACCGCAGACGTGCAATTGCCGCCAACCCAAGGCGGCGCACTTGCGGCACGAACTGAGTCC
>CBDUWJ010000247.1:0-4686 GCA_965370895.1 uncultured Anaerolineae bacterium
CGGGTCCCATCACCTCCTTTCCACAGCATACCACGCGACCAGATTGTATGGGGGGTGCGGGTTCGCTCGAGCGGCCGCCTGGGCCCCTCTGGCGAACCGCCATCTACGTGGAGCCCAGGTCATCGTGGTTGGAATTCCTCTGGGCTTGTGTAGCACGGCGCCAAGTATACCAAAGGACAGCCAATCTGTCAAATCGGGATAAGTTGACCGATTATGTCCGATTTCGTGCCGTGCCATGGCTGATTCGCACCACTGAGGATACGACGGGATCTGGATCACCGGCCATGGCAGCGAGCGCTGCGATGATCGGATGCCACATGAGCGCGCTGTCCCCACTGAGCGATCGGATATTGAGCCGAGTGATCCTCGGCCGCCTGGCTCGCATTGACGAATACGTTTGCCCGGCGCGCGCACCGCCCCATGAGCCTAACGCGATTCGACGCTGAGAGCTTCACCCTGAAGGATCCTGTGGCGAGCGAAGCATGGCCGCCAGCAGCGCAGCCCGCTCAGGCATCGAGCTGATGACGACATGTTCGTGGACAGCGTGACCACCGTCGCCCACCACACCCATGCCGTCGAGGGTGGGTACTCCCAATGCCGCCGTAAAGTTGCCGTCGGATCCCCCACCGCTGCCGGCCTCGGTGATCTGGAAGCCCATCCCAGCGGCCAGTGCCTCTGCCCGGGCATACAGAGCCGCGATCTCGGGCGTGCGCGCCATCGGTGGGCGGCCGACACCACCCCTGACCTCCAGCGTCGCGCCGGCCAGGTGTGGCTTCAGATCGCGCATTTTCGCCTCGATGCGGACGGCCTGTTCGGCGTCCATGACCCGCACATCCACTCTTGCCCACGCCCGTGCCGGGACGACGTTGCTGCGTGTGCCGCCCTCGATCACGCCCACGTTGACCGTGGTGCCCCTCTCGTAGTCGGTCAAGCCCTGGACGGCCACGATCTGGTGGGCCAACTCCTCGATGGCGTTGATCCCCTTCTCGTGGTCGGCGCCAGCGTGGGCTGACCGCCCCGCCACCGAGATGCAAAAGTCCCCCACCCCCTTGCGCCAGGTCTTGAGCGAAGCCTCGGGCGGCTGGGCCGGCTCCAGAACAAAGACGACGTCGTGCTGCAGCGCCTCCGACTCGATGATGGGGCGAGAGGTGGCGCTGCCAGTTTCCTCGTCGGAAGTGATGAGCAGCGTAACCGGGGAGGTAGCAGGCAAACCCAAGTCGCGCAGTGCCCGCATCGCCCACAGGGTGTTGACGATGCCGCCCTTCATGTCGAACGCGCCGGGGCCGTAGAGCTTGCCGTTCTGCACGCGGACCGGTCGCTCGCCCACTGTCCCCAGATCCCACACGGTATCCATGTGGCACAGCAGCAGCGCACCGCCGGCGCCGCCTCCCCAGCGGGCTCTGACATGGTCTCCGGCCTGGGACTGCGAATAGACCTGCACCTCAGCATCCAGGGCGCGCAGGTGCTCGGCGAGAAAGACGCCCAGCCGGTCGAGCGACGGCTTGTCATCGGTCGGCGATTCCATCTCCACCAGTTGCGCCAGCAGCGCCACCATTTCGCCCTGATGGTCACGCAGGTAGGCGAGGACCCTTTGGTCATCGGTTAGCTTCATGTTGGTCGCCCCTCTCATTTGCATGCATCATGCATTCGCCTCAGACGCGAATAGTGAGTCGATGTCGTTGTCCAACTCTCCGCCCCCTTCTCCTGTTGTCGCCAACTCCAACTGACGCCGGTACAGTTGGCTGTACAGGCCACCGTGTTCCATCAACTCCCGGTGGTCGCCCACTTCAACGATGTGGCCTTCCTCTAATGCGATGATCTTGTCGGCGTTGCGAATAGTGCTCAGGCGGTGGGCGATGACCAGCGCCGTGCGACCCTCCAGCACCGCTT
Source organism: uncultured Anaerolineae bacterium (assembly GCA_965370895.1). Lineage (GTDB taxonomy): Bacteria > Chloroflexota > Anaerolineae > JAAYZQ01 > JAAYZQ01 > CBDUWJ01. The sequence goes on from CBDUWJ010000247.1 coordinate 1,891, forward strand.
CCAGTGCCTGCTGGATCAGATACTCCGCTTCGGCATCCACCGATGAGGTTGCCTCGTCCAATATCAGAATGCGTGGGTCGGCCAGGATTGCCCGAGCCAGGGCAAGTCGCTGTTTCTGACCGCCACTGAGCTTGACGCCACGCTCCCCTATTGTGCTATCGTAGCCATCCGGCAGCGACTCGATGAACTCGTGGGCGTGGGCGGCCTTGGCGGCAGCGGTGAGCTCCTCGTCCGTGGCGTCAGCGTTGCCATAGAGCAGGTTCTCGCGGATGGTAGTATTGAACAGAAACGTATCTTGCAGCACAACTGCCACCTGCCGTCGCAGCGAGGCGAGCTTGACCTGGCGCAAATCGTAGCCATCGACGCTGATCTTGCCCTGAAGGGGGTCATAGAAGCGGCAGAGCAGATTGGCGATGCTGGTCTTGCCTGCGCCGCTGGGCCCGACGAGGGCCACCATCTCTCCGGGCGCCATCTCGAAGGTCACAGCATGCAACACTTCCTCACCAGTGCTATAGCGCAAGTACACGTCGTCAAAGGTCACCTGGCCCCGGATGTGCCCAGCCGACGGCTCGCTGGGCGGCAGCTCCACCGCATCGGGTGCGTCCTCGATCTCTGCTGTCTCGTCCAGCAGCTCAAAGATCCGCTCGCCGGCGGCGATGGCCTCCTGGAAGATGTTGTCCACCGCGGTCAGACGATTGATCGGTTCGTAGAACGCGGTGATGTAGGCCAGAAAAGCCACAAGCGTACCCAGGGTCAGCTCACCGCGAACGACCATGACCGTGCCCGCTCCCAGCACAATGACCGTACCCATCTGAGCGACGAAGCGCATGGCGGGGAAAAAGGTGCTCCAGTAGCGCATGCCTTCTACCCGGGCGCTATAGTAGCGTTCGCTCTCGGCGGCGAAGCGGTCCAGTTCCCGATCCTCCTGGACAAAGGCTTGGACCACCTGGATGCCCGACAGGCTGTCCTGGAGCCGGGCGTTGATGTCGCCCAATCGGGACCGTACCCGGCGGTAGATGGGGCGGATGCGCGTGTTATAGTAGCGCAGTGACACGGCCAGCACCGGCACAGGCAGCAGCACCAGCAGCGCCAGGCGCGCGTCCAGCATGAAGAGGATGACCGCGCTGCCGATCAGCCGCAGTAGATCGATGGCTGCTAGGGCCGAACCGTGCGTAACAAAGCTTTCCAGAGCATTGACGTCGTTGGTGACGCGGGACATCAACTCGCCGGTGGAGGTGCGCTCAAAGAAGGACAGGGACAGTTGCTGGAGGTATTCGTACAGACGCACCCGCAGGTCCAGGATGAACCGCTCGCCCAGCGCGTGGCGGACGTACAGGTCCCCAGCATTGACCAGTTGCTGCAGCGCGTAGACAATGACCAAGCCGCCTATAAGCATACCCAGGCTACTCAGGTCCCCTGTGCCAATCACCTCGTCCACGATTGCTCTTTGGAAGAGCGGCGGCGCCAGTCCCAGACCCGTCAGAAGCAACATCAGAACTGCATTGAGCAGCAACGTTTTCCAATAGGGTCTGAGAAAGAGAAAGAGGCGTTTCAAGGTTTCCATGGATGCTCCCTGTGGTCAGTCGTGTGTGCCAACGGGTTACTTTCTCGCTAACAGCACGCCCACCAGGATGAGCGTCAGACTGACAAGCAGAGTAGCTGTCAGCGGTTCGCCGAGCACCAGTGCCCCCAGGATCAGCCCAAAGACTGGGATGACGTAGGTGACCGTACTGACAAAGGTGGCACTGGTCCTCTCGATGAGGTGGTAGTAGATCACATAGGCGACCACGGTACCCAAGATGGTCAGTGCAAGCCAGCTCGCCAGTGCCGGCAGGGATGGCGCAAGGTTCAGCGGGCGACCTGCCAGCACACTGATCGGTAACAAAAAGACGAGGCCCATTGTCAACTGTCCTGTCGTCGAAACCAATGGCGGTTCTCCTCGCAAGCGGCTGCGGGCAAAGATAGCTGCCCCTGCATAGCTCACGGAAGAGCCGACCATGGCCAATTGCCCCAGTAGGTTGGCCTGTAACCCCTGGCGCAGATCCGGAAGAAGCAGGAACGCGACCCCGGCGAAACCGATGACCACGCCGAGGATCTTGACCGGCGTCATCCGCTCGTCGCTGGTCAGGAAATGGGCCAGGATGACGGTAAAGATCGGCATGGTGGCTTGCAGCAATGCTGCTAGCCCGCTGGAGATAGACTCCTCAGCCCAGGCGATGAGTGTCCAGGGCAATGCTGCGCTGAAAAAGCCCATGATGGCATAAGCCCCCCACATCGCCCGGCTGCGCGGCATGGACTGGCCTGTGACCAGTAGCAGGAGCCACATAATGGCCGCGCCCAGCAACAGCCGCCCGGTCACGAGCGTCAGCGCCGACACCTCGGTGACGGTTACTTTGATGAACAGGTACGAAGATCCCCACAACGCGCCCAAAACAAACAGCCAAAAAAGATCCCGGTACCGTTCCCTGGCAGGGCTGGCGGGTTCTCCGACGGAGCCGGTCCGCCCGGTCAGATCTGCCCCGTCCTGGCCCGTTTGCAGCTCCGTAGCACTTGCCCCGTCGTGTCGCCTGTTCATTCGATGCTTGCGGATCTGCTCCGCCCAGGATAGGCGGCGGCTCCACCCAACACCAGAGGCCTGTCCCTGCGGATGAGGTCGTCGAGCGCCTCGCGCTCCTGGACGAGGTGTGCGTTACCCTCCTCCAGCCAAAGTACTGAGGGCTTAAGGGCGCCATTGTAGTTGCTGGCCATGCTCAGGTGATAGGCCCCGCTTACAGGCACAGCGATCAGTTCGCCCGG
>CBDUWJ010000248.1:0-4685 GCA_965370895.1 uncultured Anaerolineae bacterium
ATTTCCTCTGCCACCCAACCCAGGCTCAGCTCCTCCAGCTTGGCCCGGGTGGGGTTGCCCTGGGCGTCCCAGCCGCACATGGCATAGTAGGTGTCTTTGGCCTGCTCCAGTTCGGCCGGGTCGACGGACATACCGTGGGAGGGGCCGCCCTCTCTCGGTCGCGACAGCTTGGGCGGTAGCACGTCGTGTGCCCGGGTAAAGCCTTCTCGAGCGTTGAAGGCGCGCATCATGTTCAGCCGCCGTTCGCCTACCTTCATCAGCTCCCACAGGCTCACGTCCCAGCCAGTGACCGCCCTGACCATCTCCACCAACTGGTTCGGGCCGTACAGTTGCCAGGCCGGTCCATAGACAAACTGGCAGACGTTGACACTGTCCATCAGGCTGTAGAAGCGCTGGGTATAGACGGCGTAGCGGATCTTTTCCGGGCCCAAGCTGTTTTCGGGCTGGGGCTCCAATAGATCCAGCGCTGCCATGCGCTCCGCATAGTACTCAAAGTCGCCCTCATAAGAGGGATCGTGCTCCGACGACTGATGGTCGGCGCCAAAGGGGTTGACCGCGTAGATAAGGGCCAAGCTGCGCTTGACCTCGGGCATATGGGCCGGCAGGTCGTGGCCCTTGACCACCACGGCCAGCTCCTTTGCCTCATCGCCGATGCGGTCCGCTGCCCGGGCTGCCCCTTCGGCCAACAGGTCGCCCAGGCCCTCCCGGTGGGCAATCTGTTCTACCATCTGGACCATCGCCTCGGCATAACCAAAGCGCAACTCGAGGCCGCCGGTATCCTCGGTTGTGATCAAGCCTCGCTCGAAACAATCCATGGCAAAGGCGATGGTCGCCCCGCAGGAGATGGTGTCCATGCCGTACATATTGCACAGTTGATTGGCCAATGAAATCGCGCCCAGGTCGTTGATGCCACAGTACGAGCCAAAGGTGGCCAGCGTCTCGTACTCGGGGCCGCCATAGAGGGGTTCCACCCTTCTGCCCTGCCACTCGGTTTCTACCACACGCTTGCAGCGCACCACACAAGCATAGCAGGTATCCCGTTTCTTGAGGATGGTGTCGCTCATCGTCTCGCCGGTGCACGTTTCGTGGCCGGCAAAGACACCACTGGCCCAGTTGCGGGTGGGTAGGCCGCCCGCCTCGTGCTGGTAGCCGAACACGTCGGCCGTGCCGTGGACGCCCATGCTGTAGACACCCGACTCGGCCAGATTCTGCGCACCCCAGCGAGCGAGTTCGGTCAGCGTCTCACGATCGGCGATTTCAGGCTTTTTGCTTCCACGAACGGCGATGGCCTTCAGATTCTTGGCGCCCATCACCGCGCCCATGCCGGTTCGCCCATTGGCCCGGTTGTTCATATTGATAATGCAGGCAAAGCGCACCAATTCTTCCCCAGCAGGCCCGCACTGCAGGACCTCGATCTTGGGATCGTCCAATTCCTCCTGAATGGCTGCTTGGACCACGCCGGTGATCTTGCCCCACAGATGGCTAGCATCACGCAGCTCGGCCTCGCCATCGTGCACCCAAAGATAGACAGGCTTATCCGCCTTCCCTGTGACGACGAACGCGTCAAAGCCGGCTGCTTTGGTCTCGACCGGCCAAAAGCCGCCCGCCTGGGCATCGCCGATGGCGCCCGAAAGGGGCGATTTGGCCGTGGCCGTCACGCGGCTCTGGCCGGAGATGGGCGCGCCGGTGGTCACACCCAGGCTGAGCACCAGCACGTTCTCCGCTCCCAGCGCATCGGCCCCGGGCGGGATGAGCTTCAGGGCGTAGTGCATGCCCAAGGCGCTGCCCCCCATGTACTTGCGGTAAAAGCCCTCGCCTGGCTGCTCGACTTCCAGCTTGCCTGTGCTCAGGTCCACGTGCAGGATCTTCCCGTTGTATCCGTATGCCATGGCAAACACCTCCCGATGTTCTCTACTGGTTTCTACTTCCGACCACAGACACGCGCACACAGTTTGCGTTCATCCGCCGTTACCCGCCAACGACTACCGGGAAGATGCGCACCGCATCGCCATCGCACAGGACGCGCCTCCGATCGGTTTCCCGTTCGCCATTGACGACGATCAGCTTCACGCGGATGCCGATGCCCAGGTGCTGCAGTAGATGATCCACGGTCGCCCCGGCGGGCAGCTCGATAGTCGCCTCGCCTTTCGCTTCTGACGGCAGATGCTCCCGAAAGCGGGAGTAAAGTTTCACGTGCACGCGCATGATGCCATTGTACCCCACCAAAGAAGATTGGTCAAACAGGGCCATGGCTCCACGTCGCAGCCGGAAACAGACTCAGAATCCTCTCCTGGGCGCATGGTCTTGGGGGCTGTGGTGTGTTTGACCGGCTCTTGACTGCCTATGGGCCATGTCTACCTGTGGCAGGAGGGCGCACGGAAGAAGAAAAGAGGCAGGCGAAAACCACACACCCCACCGGTGCGACGGCAAGCACACCCCGATTTTGAGAATAGCACCTATTGGGGTATAATAGGCGCCTGCCAAGAGATGGACTGAGAGCCGACCTCTCAGTTTTTTATTCCATATGGGCCCTGAGGCAAAACGCCCCAGGTGCTCTTTTTGATATGCTGGCCTGTGCCATTGATCCTGCAGGCCGCGGCATCAGACAGGTCGAGATCAATCCTCCCACCGGAGAACGGATGTGTGCTTTTCCAGGTGAGAACGCAGGCCAGAGAGCACACGCAGGCAACCACGAAAATGCTATGTTGTGAGGTTGAAAGAGAATCATGACACACCAGACCTATTTGACCCCCGAGGGTCGCCAGAAGCTGGAAGATGAGCTGCACTATCTCAAGACCGTGCGCCGCGTCGAGGTCGCCAGTGCCATCCACGAAGCAAAGATGGACGGTGACGTGTCAGAGAACGCTGGATACGAGGAAGCCAAGCGCATGCAAGGCTTCCTCGAAGGCCGGATCATGACCATCGAGGCGATGTTGGATACCGCCGTCCTCATCGAGCCGCCCGGATCCAGCGATGCGGTCGATCTTGGCTCGCGGGTTACAGTGGTCGAAGATGGCTGCGAACCAGAGACCTACGCCATTGTCGGCTCAGCCGAGGCCAGTCCTGGCGACGGGCGCATCTCCAACGAGTCACCGCTGGGCAGCGCGTTGATGGGCCAGAAAGTCAACGCCAGCGTGGCCTTTGACACGCCAGGTGGCTCTGTGGAAGTAAGAATCGTCGATATCGAGTGATGGCTATTGACAAAACCGGGTGCTTTGGTATTCCGCAGCAACCTGCCGGCAGCAAAGGGCCGAGGAGATTCCCATGTCTGAAGAACGACTGACCGACCAGGAACAGCAGCGTCGCTCAAAGCTGGAGCGTCTGCGTCAGGCAGGAATCGATCCCTACCCCGCGCGGGCCAATCGCACGCACACGACAGCCCAGGCTATTGCTGCCCTGGGGGAGATGCCGGTGGATGCCGAGCCGGTCGTCGTCACCATCGTTGGCCGTTTGATGAGCATTCGACCGATGGGCAAATCGTCGTTTGCCCACATCGAAGATGGTAGTGGCCGGATGCAGCTCTATGTACGCCGGGACGCCCTGGGTGACGATCTGTACGCGCGGTTCACGCAGGACCTGGACCTGGGCGATTTCCTGGAAGCCACTGGGCCCGTGTTTTACACCCGCACCGGCGAGGCCAGCGTGCGGGTAGAAAAACTGCGACTCCTGGCCAAGGCCCTGCGCCCACTGCCTGTGGTCAAAGAAAAGGATGGGCAGGTATTCGATGCCTTTGCCGACAAAGAGCAACGCTACCGCCAACGGTACGTGGACCTGGCCGTCAACGCCGACGTGCGAGAGGTTTTCCGTGTCCGGGCGCGCATCATCTCTGCGTTGCGCCGCTTCCTGGACGAACGGGGGTTTGTCGAGGTCGAAACCCCGGTGCTCCAGCCAATCTACGGAGGAGCGGCAGCCCAGCCTTTTGTGACCTACCACAACCAACTCAAACAGCAGCTCTACCTGCGAATTTCAGACGAGCTCTACCTGAAGCGCCTCATCGTGGGCGGCCTGGAGCGAGTGTATGAGATCGGTCGCGACTTTCGCAACGAGGGTGTGTCGTTCAAGCACAACCCCGAGTTCACCCAGATCGAGTTCTACGTGGCCTACGCCGACTACCAGGACGTGATGGCCCTGACCGAAGAGATGGTGGCCTACGCCGCGCAAGAGGCATTGGGCACCACGACGATCACCAGGGACGGACACGAGATCGATCTCGCTCCACCCTGGCGCCGCTGGCGGCTGCGCGACGCGATCCGCGAGACCACAGGCATTGACTACGAGGCCCATCACGACGCGGAAAGCCTCTATCAGGCTATCGTCAGCATGGGTGGCACCCCAGAGCGCAAGACCAATTGGGGCAAGCTAATCGATCCCACGTTGATCAACTATGTAGAGGCGCACCTGATCCAGCCCACCTTCCTGTACGACTACCCGCTGGAGGTCTCTCCCCTGGCCAAAAAAAAGGCGGGCGAGGACAACGTTGTGGAACGTTTTGAGTTCTTTATCGGGGGCTGCGAGTTGGGCAATGCCTTCAGCGAGATTAATGACCCCCTGGACCAACGAGACCGGTTCCTGGCCACCAGCCAGGCCCTGGCCGACGGAGACGAGGAGGCCCACCCCCTGGATGAGGATTATGTCACCGCCTTGAGCTACGGGATGCCGCCCACCGGCGGCTTTGGCATGGGTGT
>CBDUWJ010000249.1:0-4669 GCA_965370895.1 uncultured Anaerolineae bacterium
GATTCGCCATCCGAGAGGGTGGCCGGACGGTTGGCTCAGGCGTCATCACCAAGATTCTGGAATAGTGGATAAGAGATGGCCAAAAAAGCAGTTCGCATCGTCATGACCCTTGCGTGTACCGAGTGCAAGGAACGGAATTACACGTCTTCGAAGAACCGGCGCAACGACCCGAGCCGCATGGAGTTGAACAAGTATTGTCCGCGTTGCCGGACACATACATTGCATCGAGAGACGAAATAAATCAATGGCCAATGAGCCAATGATTTGCTGACCAACCGGTAGTTTGGGATTTGGTCACCGGTTTGTTGGGATTTGATCATCAGGTCGTTGGGCTTTGATTGGCACAGGCCAGTAGCTCAATTGGCAGAGCAACGGTCTCCAAAACCGTAGGTTGCGGGTTCGATTCCTGCCTGGCCTGCCTGGATGAGTGGACACCGTCTCGTAGCAGCACGACGGGGCGGTGTTTTCAAGTGTAGAAAGCAGGGACAAAGGAGAAGAGGATTCGTGGCAAAGTCAGGGACTGCCAAAAAACAGCAGGGAAACGCCCTCGTCCGGTACCTGCGTGAAACCTATTTCGAACTAAGAAAAGTCTCTTGGCCAACCCGGAGAGAGGCGGTCAACTTGACGGGCATTGTCGTTCTGATGACCTCATTCCTGGCCATTGTCCTGGGCCTCTTGGACTGGTTTTACACTTTGATCTTTGGCCTATTCTTGTGAGTGACGTGCAGTGATGGAAAACGAACTCCTTGAGGTAATTGAATCTGAGGCCGCCGAATCCCAAGACATTGAGGAAGAGGCCGACGAACCTGCGTTGGGGCCGGAAGAGCTAGCCCGGCAGCTCTTTGCGTCCTATCTGGAGACACCTGATGAGGGCGAGTTGGTATTGGAGCCAGAAGAGCAGGAACCCGATTCCGTCGATGTGATAGAGGAGACTGACCTGGCCCTGCTGTTAGACGAAGAGGGGGAGGAAGCCGAGGCGGAAGGGCCTGCAGCAGCGGAAGAACCCGAGGAAGCTGAATCACCCGAAGGGCGAAACTGGTTTGTGATCCACAGTTACTCCGGCTATGAGAACAAGGTCAAGAAGAACCTAGAACACCGCATCGAGTCATTGGGCATGCAGCACAAGATCTTTCAGGTCGTGGTGCCCACCGAGGACGAAATTGAGCTCAGGGATGGCCAGCGGCGGACGGTTGAACGGCGGATCTTTCCCGGCTATATCCTGGTTGAGATGATGATGGATGAGGACTCGTGGTACGTCGTCCGCAACACACCGGGCGTGACCGGTTTTGTGGGCTCGATCCGGAAGCCCACACCTTTGCGCACACCGGACGTAGCCCGGATACTGAAGCGGATGCGTGCCGAAACACCGCGGGTAAAGGTCACATTCCGTCCCGGTCAGCAAGTCCGCATCTGTGATGGCCCCTTTGAGGACTTTGTGGGTGCCGTGGACGATATCTTTCCCGACAAGGGCAAGGTGCGGATCTTGGTTTCCTTCTTTGGCCGGGAGACCCCCGTGGAACTCGACTTCTTACAGGTGGAAAAGATCTAGTCCCGTTTGGGCTTGGGAGGTTCAATGGCAAAAAAGGTCAAAGCAATCATCAAACTGGCGATTCCGGCAGGCAAAGCCACGCCTGCACCGCCGGTAGGTCCGGCGCTAGGTCAACATGGTATTAACATTATGGCCTTTTGCAAGGACTATAACGCCCGCACTGATCACTTGGCCGGCAGTATCATCCCGGCTGAGATTACAGTCTTTCAGGATAATTCTTTTCGCTTTATTCTCAAGACACCACCAGCCACAGATTTGCTCAAAAAGGCAGCAGGGATCTCCAAGGGAGCCTCCGATGTGGCAATGGAGCAGGTGGGCACGGTGAACCGGACACAGGTGAAAGAGATTGCCGCACAAAAGATGAAAGATCTGAATGCCTACGATCTGGAAGGCGCCATGCGCCAGATCGAAGGCACTGCGCGTAGCATGGGGATCCAGGTTGTGGACTAGGCGTGCCATTCACAACTGTCGATACTGAGAGTCTTGATTGTACTGTTGACTAGCGTCAAGGCGAGACCATAGGGGCCTTGGCAGCGTGGGAGGGGAATTCCCCGTCAGGACCACGCGGACGGAGTCCGTTGGGAGAACATATGGCAAAGCACGGAAAAAAATATCGGGACGCAGCCAAACTCATCGAACCAGGTCATCTCTATTCCCCCGAGGAAGCACTGGAGTTGACCAGGAAGACAAGCTACGCTCAGTTCGATGCTACGATAGAACTCCACCTGCGGACCGGCCTGGATCCCAGGCACGCCGACCAGCAGGTGCGCGGGGTAGTGTTGTTGCCAAAGGGTACGGGCAAGACGATTCGCATCCTGGTCTTTGCTGAAGGTGAATCTGAAAAGATCGCTCGTGATGCCGGGGCAGACTATGCTGGCGGCGACGACCTGATCGCCCAGATACAAAAGGGCTGGTTCGACTTTGACGTGGCCATTGCCACGCCGCCTATGATGCGTAAGGTCGGACGCCTGGGTCGACTCCTGGGCCCACGGGGGTTGATGCCCAGCCCCAAGGCCGGGACCATTGTCTCCGAGGACAACCTGGAACGGGTGATTCTGGAAGCGCGTCAGGGCCGTGTGGAATACCGGGTGGACAAGACGGCCAACATCCATGTGCCCGTCGGTAAGGCCAGTTTTCCCACGGAGAGCCTTGTAGAGAACATGACCGCCGTGATGGAAGCCATCGTCAAGGCCAGGCCTGCCGCTCTCAAAGGCATCTACATCCGTAGGGTCACGGTCTGCAATAGCATGGGGCCCGGCATTCGGATGGACCCCATGGAAGCTATGGCTATGAAGACGGCTTAGCGCCATTTCTCCTCCGGAGGAGGAATGGCTAGCGTCCCACTCAACGGGAAGCTGACAACTGAATCGTGCCCCAGACAGCAGGTGCAGTCGTGTGCCAGAGAGAAGCGCACGCAAGTGCTTAAATGATGCGGCCTGCCGAGGCAGAGTGATGTGTAGCCCATGGATCCGGGCCCCGAGCGTTCGGGTCCCGAGAAACAGGGTTCAAGCCTTTGCGTCGGTGGTGCATGCAAAGGCTTTTTGCTTGCAGCGCAGATCAGCCAGAGAGGGGCAATGGTGGGCTTAACTGAACGCCATGGTCGAGATGAACAGAACAAAGGAGGTGAGGTAGGTTGGCCGTTACTAGAGAGAAGAAACAGCAAATGGTGGCGGACTATGTGGACAAGATGTCCGCGAGCCAGGCGATCATCCTCACGGATTATCGTGGGCTGACCGTCGCGGATCTCACAGAGTTGCGCAGAAAGCTGCGCGAAGACAGCGGCGTGTTTCAGATCGTCAAGAACACACTGTTCAGTCTGGCTTTCGAACAGGCTGGCATCCCAATCCCGACCGAGCAGATGCAGGGTACGGTTGCTGCAGGCTATTGCCTGGAAGAGGTGCCGCCTGTTGCCCGGACACTGAGGGATTATGCCAAGAAGATGCCGGGCTTGCAGATCAGAGGGGCTATTCTGGGAACCGACTTCCTAGACGTCGCCGGGGTCCAAGCCTTGGCGGATCTTCCGCCGCGCGAGATCCTGTTGGCTCAACTGGTGGGGACCGTGCAGGGGCCGATGAGCAGTCTGGCAAGCACCCTTGCCGCGCCACTACGTGAGCTGGCGCAGGTCCTGCATGCCCGTGCCGAGCAGGGCACGGACGAACAAAGTCCCGTAGAAGCAGCGGCTTAGCTGCCCAAATGGGTTCGCTTTGAAACACATAACCAAACAGAGGAGGACGAGAACTCATGTCTGAGAAGCTGGAGAAACTGGTAGAAGCCCTTGACGAGTTGACGCTGCTGGAAGCATCAGAGCTATCCAAGATGCTTCAGGAGAAGTGGGGCGTCTCGGCGGCGGCGCCTATGGCGATGGCTGGCATGCCGATGGCCGCAGGGGCCGAGGCCGCGCCCGAAGAAGAGGAAAAAACAGAGTTCGACGTGGTCTTGAAGGAGATCGGTCCCAAAAAGATCCAGGTCATCAAGGCGGTGCGGACTTTCCGCAGCGACTTGGGCCTGAGGGAGGCCAAGGAGCTGGTGGACAGCGCCCCGGCCAAGGTCCTGGAAGGCGTGCCCAAGGAGCAGGCGGAATCGGCAGCCAACGCCCTCAAGGAGCAGGACGCGGTCGTCGAGATTACCTAGTCCATCATCGAACGACAGAGGAGAGCCATCCCTCACTCGGGGTGGCTCTCTTATCTGGACGTGCATGGGCACTGGAACATCCTCTGCCGCTTCGTCGTCCAAGTAGTGACTTGAGACGCAGCCCATCAACCGGAGGATAGAAATGCCCAAGACACTGCTTGTTGCCAAGGCTGTGTTTTGCCTGTGGATAGCGCTGGTACCGGTCGCCTGCGGGCCGTCCCCTGGCCCGACAGCCACAGCCCGGCCCAGTCCACAGCCGATCCTCTACTCTGACCTCACCGGCAGTACCCCGGCGGGCTTTGCTCCCTATGTGCCAGTTCCGGTTGACGCGCAGCCCAACCTGCCAGGCTACGACTTTGACCTGGGCCAGGTGCTCAACGCCGACCGGCTGGAATGGCTCGACGCCGAACTGCAGGCCGCTCTGGAGGAAAACGGCTTTGTCGTCACCCAGGGCTATGCCCAGCAGCTCTACGAGGCCTACCAGGAGGC
>CBDUWJ010000250.1:0-4666 GCA_965370895.1 uncultured Anaerolineae bacterium
AGAAGTATGACGCCAGCCTGATGGTCCAACGGCTGAGCCGGACAGCGGCCTCCGTCCTCGATCTCGACCGCCTGACGAGCATGTTTCTCGACGAGATCTGTACGACGATGCACATTGCGGGTGCGGCTATGTTTCTCAAGCATGAGGAGAGCGGCGAGTTCCGGCTGATGGCTCGGCGAGGGCTAGACACGGACGCTGCACTGAGGCTAAGGCAGGACCATCCCGTCCTGAGTTGGTTATCCAGCCGCGACAAGGTACTGACTTGGCAGCAGATGGACGTACTGCCCCAGTTCAAGGGCCTCTGGATCCAGGAGCGCGAGGACTTGCAGAGGATCGAGGCCCAGCTCTTTGTACCTTTGATGGTCCGAGAAGAGCTGATTGGCATCCTCGTCCTGGGGCCCAAGCGCTCCGATACCATCTACTCTGTGGATGAGCGGCGTACCCTGATCACGCTGGCCAACCAGGGCGCCGTAGCCATCGACAATGCTCATCTGTTTGCCCTGGAACAGCGCAAAGCCGCGGAATCCTCAGCCCTCCTTGACATCGCCGAAGCGATGAGCTCTACCCTGGACTTGAACCGGCTGCTCAAGATCGTAGGGCGGAGGACAGCCGAGGTGTGCGGGGTTGACCGCTGCAGCATGCTACTCCTGGACGAAGAGGCCGGCAAGCTGATACCTCTCATGTCCCAGTTTGGCCATGGTGCCGGGGATCTAGGGTTGTGGGAGACCTTTACTGAGAGAACGTACACACAGCCGATTGATCAAGTTCCATTGGTGCAGCGGATGCTCAGAGAGCGCCAACCCATCGTTTTCCACGGGGACTCGATGTCGCTTCTGCCATCGAGCTGGATAGAGCCGTTCGCTATCAAGAGCCTGTTGGTGGTCCCACTGATCAGCAAGGACAGAGCGATCGGCCTGATGGTGCTAGACCACTCCGAAGAAGGCCGGGGTTTCGACGACGAGCAGGTGAATCTCGCTACCATGATAGGCAGCCAGGTCAGCATTGCCATTGAGAGCGCCAGGCTCTACGAGCAAACCATCGAGGAGAAGGAGCGGACGGAGACCATCGTGGAGCAGGCCTTCGCCGGAATCATGGTCGTCGATTCGGCGACGCGCATAGTCGCCATGAACCCTGAGGCTGAAGCCATCAGTGGCTACGGTTCTCAGGAACTCTTGGGCAAGCGACTGATGGACGTCTTTGAGCCTGAACTGTGGGGAGAAGAGAGTATTCTGGCTCAGGTCATGGCCACCGGGGAGCGCGTGGCCCCGGTGGAGGCCCATCTGGTGGGCAGGAACCACAGTCGCGACATCCTGCTAGGTGTCACTCGCATCGGCGAGGACTACCTTCTCAACTTCTCTGACATCACCGAGCTGAAAGAGGTGGACCGCCTAAAGTCCAGCATCGTGGCCAACGTGTCCCACGAATTCAGGGCGCCTCTGGCTTCCATCAAGGCTTACACTGAGCTGCTCCTGGATGACCTGGATGGCGAGGACCGGGCGCTCCGCCATCGATTCCTCTCTGTCATTGACGGAGAGGCCGACCGGCTGACCGAGCTCATCACTGATCTCCTGGATCTGTCCCGGTTTGAGTCGCGGCAGTTTGAGGCACAAATGGACCTGTTATCAATAGCGGAGATCGTTGAGGGCGTCATCGCCCGGCCTGACGTCCAGCTCCTCAATAGTGAGGTGACTGTCGATTCCGACATAGCGGCCGATCTGCCTCCGATCCTTGCCGACAAGGAGCTCATAGAAGTTCTGGTCAAAAACCTGGTCAGTAATGCCGTCAAGTTCAGTACGGAAGGAGGGCGGGTGGAGGTGAAGGTGCGGAAGGTGGGGGACGACCTCGTTCTTCAAGTCGCCGACTGGGGAATGGGTATTCCCCCTGAGGACTTGCCGCACCTTTTTACCAAGTTCTTCCGGTCGGGGCCAGCCAAAGAGTCCGGGATCAGGGGGACCGGTTTGGGTCTGGTGCTGGCCAAGGAGGCGGCGGACATCCATGGCGGAGTGATTGACGTGGAGAGTGAGCTAGGGACTGGCACACGCTTCACCGTGACCCTGCCTATCGAAGGAGAGACGAGGGCGGAGGGACGCCCACAGAGGGAGTAGAGGAATGGCTGACAAGGCGAGTCTATTGGTCATAGACGACGACGCCACCTTGGTGGAAGCTATGGTACTATTCTTGACGACGTCCGGGTATATAGTCGACACTGCCGCCGATGGCCAGACAGGGTTGCAGAAGGTGTATGCCCAGGCGCCGGACTTGATCCTCTTGGACATCATGATGCCCAAGTTGGATGGTTGGGAGGTCTGTCGTCGCATCAGAGAAATGTCCAACTTGCCAATCATCATGCTCACCGCCCGAGGGCAGGAGGATGAGAAAGTGCGGGGGTTGCAGATGGGGGCCGACGACTATGTGGCCAAACCTTTTAGCCTCAGAGAGTTGAGAGCCAGGATCGAGAGCGTCCTGCGCCGCACTCGGCTGTCCCCCGCTGTCTCAAGGCGAACCCTGTACACTGACGAGGATCTGGTGATAGACTCGGAGCGGTGGGAGGTCCGGTGGCGGGGGAAGCCGGTGGAGCTAACGTCGACGGAGCGACGGCTGCTCTTCCTCCTGGCTGAGAACCAGGGCAGGGTTCTCACCACCTCCCGCATCCTGGAGCGCATCTGGGGGCATGAATATGCAGGTGAAGCGGACTATGTGAAGCTGTACGTCTGGCGCCTTCGCCAGAAGATAGAACCCGACCCCAGCCAGCCGAGGTACATACACACTGTGCGGGGGCTCGGCTACCATTTCGACGCTGAGCTATAGCTCCATCCGAGAAACGCGTTGTTGCAGAGAGGTCTGAGGGGCCGCGATGCCCTGCCGGGCCTCTTTACGCATCTGCTCTCCCATGGTCTGGCGCAGCCCCAGCGGCGAGCTTGACCACGGCGGCTTGGACCCCGTTACATCCACTGCCCGCGGCCCGACCGGGCAAAGTGTCCACACACGCGGCTGCTCCGGTTCGCCGGTGGATGTCAGGAGTGGCGATTGTAACCTAGTATTAACCTGGCTGTAACCGGGTGTTAACCTTGATGTGAGATAATGTAGAGGGCGAAGGAGGCAGAATCTTGGTGATCATCTCTGTTTCACACGAGTTGAGGGATAGGTAAGAGTGACAAAACAGGTTCTGGTCGTTGAGGACGACGCGAACATGCGCTCCCTGCTGGCGTACCGTCTGAGGAAGGAAGGGTTCTGTGTGCTGCTTTCTGGGAATGGTCTGGATGGGTTGGAACAGGCCAGGAAGGAGCGACCTGGGCTGATCATTCTTGATCTGGCGCTACCGTTGCTGGACGGCTTTGGATTCCTCGAACGGCTGATGAGTGAGGCGGAGACCCGAACTATCCCTGTCCTTGTCCTCACCGCCTACGGGGACGAGCAGAATCGCAGGAGGAGCCTAGCGCTGGGAGCGGTGGCGTTCGTGCCCAAACCGTTCAGCCCTCGCACATTAGCTGCCGACGTAGGTAGGATTCTGAGGGCAGCCGAATGTTCGGAACAGTCGACGCATCCCTGAACGGTCTTGACTCTGTTTGCCAATTCGTGTGATTCATATAGGAAATCTGCCGGTTTCAGGGTGGTCCCGCGCCCGACATGCCTCTTCTTTGACTTTTTTCATCCATTCTGATATAATCATCCTATCTCGTCCTGCGGCGCAAGAACCGCGGGGATTTGCGCGTTTCCGGCGGCTTCCGCCGCACGGAAGTGTGTGCAGCTCCGGCGCCACAAGCCGGCGGGAGGTCACCCACAATGATTCCCGAATGCTGGGCGCCGTTGAGGGACCTGGGCCCCGCGTTCCGTGTACTCGGCCGCGCACAGATTGCATAGTCTGCAACGCTTCTGTTGTTGGTCGGAGCTGGAAGGATAGCCGAGAACTATGATCAACCGACGAAATAGAGTAATCGCGGGGCTTGTCACCCTGATTTCGTTGCTCGGCGTGGGTTTACCGGCCATGGGGGATGCCATGGCCAGCACTCTGCCCCAGGGGCGACTGTTTGCGGGCAGCCCCGTGGGAGAGCGAGGGATACGGGTACGGGCCTCGACCGCCAGTCACGTGATTCTCGAGTTTAGCGTCCCTGACGTCCGGGTGGACCAAACCCGACTAGGTGGACAACCGTACGTGATCTTGACTGCCCCTGGACTGGATAACTCGGCGATGCCGGGGCATCCTCGTTTGCCGCAGACCGGCGTGCTGATCGGCCTGCCGCCAACGGGAGACTGGTCGGTACGGGTTGTGGAGACGGAACGTCAGATCGTAGCGGTTCCGAGGCGCGTTGCACCAGCCCCGAACAGTGTGTCTTCTGGTCCCGGGTCGGGAGCGCTCCAGACATCTGAAACACCTTCCTGGGCAACCGACGAGGAGGTCTATGGCGCCGATGCCTTCTATCCTGCGTCGCCGGTGGCGGTTGGCAAGACTGTGTTGCTGCGGGATCTGCGGGTCGTGCGGTTGGGGCTGTATCCTGTACGCTACAATCCAGTTCGGGGCCAGCTAGAGCACATCCGGCGCCTGGTTCTCGAGGTTCGTTTCGAGGAACCTACAGAAGGGATATCGCCGCCGCGCGATACCTGGGATCCCATTATGGGACGAGCGGTGGTCAACTACGACGTGGCGCGAAGCTGGCGGGTGCCCGGC
>CBDUWJ010000251.1:0-4648 GCA_965370895.1 uncultured Anaerolineae bacterium
GACGGGTGCCGGTTCTGGCCCACCTGGACCGGGTCCGCGCCTGGCGCCCGGGCCGGACCATGAACTGGCACGTCGGCTTTGTCTCCGAGGCTGAACTAGAGACGATTGCTCCGCTGGTGGATGTGATTTCTTTTGACTTTGTGGGTGACGACGCGACAATCCGCGAGGTCTATGGTACAGAGCGCACCGTGGACGACTACGTCGAGACCTACCGGCTGCTGCGACGGGCTGCCAGAACCTTGCCCCACGTCACCATCGGATTGCGGGGCGGCGGACTGGGTCACGAACTGCCTGCCCTCGAGCTCTTGGGGGATCTGGGCGCCGATGGATTGGTGATCCTGGTCTTTGTCCCAACGCCCGGCACGCGCTACGCCCATCGCCAGCCGCCATCCCCGCCCGTCGTAGCCGATCTCCTGGCGGAGGCGCGGTTGCGCTTTCCCGACGTGCCCCTGTACCTGGGCTGCATGAGGCCCAGGGGCAGCTACCGTAACCAACTCGATCCCCTGGCGGTGCGCGCAGGCTTCAATGTGATTGTCAATCCTTCGCGCCCTGCTCGGCAACTGGCCGCCCACCTAGGCTTAACGGAGCACCCGATCCGTGAGTGTTGCGTGCTGTGACAGACCTGACAGGTTGCGCCCCCTCCACATCCGGCGGATACCAGTCAGGTCTACCGCGCCAGTTTGTCAGCCGAGGCGTTTGGTGCTAAAATGGAGAAGGTGCGAATCAGACTGTGGGGCTGTGTCCCTGTCCGCCCTTGACTCAAGACGCATCCCTGTGGTGTGAAAGGGCAATAGCCAGGCGTACCATCTCCGCCACCAGCATGAATTCAGAGAAAAGGGGGTTCAAGGAGGAACATGAAACTCAATCCGGGCTGCAAGTATCATAAAGAGCACGAATGGATCCGTGTGGAAGGCGACGAGGCCGTCATCGGCGTCAGCGACTATGCCCAGGAGCAGTTGTCGGACGTCGTCTACGTAGAGCTGCCTGAGGTGGGCGATAGTTTCGAACGGGGCGACATCGTCGCCGTCGTCGAGTCGGTAAAGGCTGCTTCGGACGTGTACATGCCCTTGAGTGGCGAAATCCTGGAGATCAACGAGGAGCTAGAGGACTCGCCTGAACTGGTCAACCAGGACCCCTATGGCCAGGCGTGGTTCGTGCGCGTCGCCATCGCCGACCCGGCGGAACTGGACGATCTTCTGGACGTCGACGCCTACCAGGCTTTCGTCGAGGCACTGGACGAATAACCAGCATCCAATACCCAATACCCAATACCCAGAACCCGAGTATTGGTAGGCAGCAGGAGTTGGAGATTCGATATGTGTGCTCACTTTCGGAGGGTAGCATGAGTTATGTTCCGCACACGGACGCGGACCGGACGGAGATGCTGGCCGCCATCGGCGTGGAGCGCGTGGAAGACCTGTTCCACGACGTGCCAGCGGCCTGTCGTTTTCCACAGGTGAACCTGCCCGAACCGCTGTCCGAGATGGAGATCATGGCCGAAGTCCAGGCCATAAGCGAAGAGAACCTGGATACCGGCCATTATTCGTGTTTCCTGGGTGCCGGCGCCTATGACCACTACGTTCCCCGCATCGTGGACCACGTCATCAGCCGATCCGAATTCTACACCGCTTACACGCCCTACCAGCCGGAGATCAGCCAGGGCACGCTGCAGAGCATCTTTGAGTACCAAAGCATGATCTGTGCCCTGACCGGCATGGAGGTGGCCAATGCCTCGCACTATGATGGCGCAACCTCAACCGCCGAAGCGGTGATCATGGCCCTGAACGTGCATCGTGGACGCCGCAAGAAGGTGCTCGTCTCGCCCGCGGTCCACCCCGAGTACAGGTCCGTCGTACGTACCTACACTCAGGGTATGGGGATCGAGATCGTCGGCGACGGGGATACCACCGCCACCCTTGATGACTTGACCAACCTGTTGGACAAGGACACCACCTGCCTGATCATACAGAGCCCCAACTTTTACGGAGAGATCGAGGATCTGGAGGGATTGGCCAGCAAGGTGCACGCGGTCAAGGCGCTGCTGGTTGTCGTCGCCGATCCTGTCAGCCTGGGGCTCTTGCGGCCGCCGGGCGACTATGGCGCCGACATCGTGGTGGGCGAGGGTCAGGCCTTGGGCAACGGTCTGAACTACGGCGGTCCGTATCTGGGGTTCTTTGCCTGCCGGCAGAAGCACGTGCGCAAGCTAGCCGGGCGCTTGGTTGGCCAGACGGTGGACACCGAGGGCACGCGGGGCTTTGTGCTGACCCTGGCCACCCGCGAGCAGCACATCCGTCGCGAACGCGCGACCTCGAACATCTGCACCAATCAGGCCCTTTGTGCCCTGGCCACAGCAGTCCACCTCGCCGCTCTGGGTCCGCAGGGATTGCGCCAACTGGCCGAGCTCTGCTATCACAAGGCCCACTACGCGGCGGGCCGTATCGCCGAACTGAATGGTTACGAGGTACTGGGCGACAAACCGTTCATCAAAGAGTTCGTCGTCCACTGCCCGGCTCCGGTCAAAGCCATCAACAGCTACCTGCTAGAAGAATGGGGCATCATCGGCGGCTATGACCTGGGACGGGACTATCCTCACCTGGAGAACCACATGCTAGTGTGTGTGACCGAGGTTATCAGCCGCGAGGAGATCGATGCCCTGGTGGATGCTCTGGCCGAAGCGGCGGTGGAGGTAGCCTGATGAAAGTAGATTCCGGCGTGCGTTGTGTTGGACCCGAACCTATCATCTACGAACTGAGTAGGCCCGGCCGCACGGCAACTACCCTTCCTGCCCTGGACGTGCCTCGTGCTGAATTGCCCCCGGCGGCCATGCTTCGCGACGACGTGGACCTGCCGGAGGTCAGCGAGCTGGATCTGATGCGCCACTACGTTCGCCTCAGCCAGCTCAACTGGGCCATTGACGTCGGCTATTACCCCTTGGGCTCGTGCACGATGAAGTACAACCCCAAGGTGAACGAGGCCGCCACCCGGCTGCCTGGCTTTGCCAAGACCCATCCCTACCAGGACACCCACACGGTGCAGGGCAATCTGCTGCTTATGTATGGGCTGCAGGAGATGCTCAAAGAGATCGGCGGCTTTGCCGGCATGACGCTCCAACCCTCGGCCGGTGCTCATGGTGAGCTCACCGGTGTGCTGATGATGCGCGCCTATCACCTGGACCGGGGTGAACCTCAACGAATCAAGATCATCGTGCCCGATAGTGGCCACGGCACCAACCCTGCCACGACGACGATGAGCGGCCTGGAGGTGATCGAGGTCCCCTCGGACGAGCGGGGAAACATGGACCTGGAGGCGCTGCAGGCAGTGTGTGGTGATAGCATCTGCGGATTGATGCTGACCAATCCGAACACACTCGGCCTGTTCGAGGAGCAGTTGCCTGCGGTGATCGACATGATCCACGGGTGCGGCGGGCTGGTCTACGGTGACGGGGCCAACTTCAACGCTATCATGGGCATCGTCAGGCCAGGGGACCTGGGGTTTGACGTGATGCACTTTAACCTGCACAAGACTTTCTCCACACCCCACGGCGGCGGAGGGCCGGGCTCCGGCCCGGTAGGCGTTTCCGAATTATTGGCACCCTTCCTGCCGGGACCCATCGTCGAACTATGTCACTGCAGCGAGGACGACTGCGACTGCGATTCCGGCGAGGATCAAGAGGACGCCATCTGCTTTCACCTGGTCATGCCCGAGAAGAGCATCGGCCGGGTGAAGGCCTTCTACGGCAACTTTGGCGTGCTGGTCCGGGCCTACACCTACATCCGCATGCTGGGCGCGGAAGGGCTTCGCCAGGTGAGCGAGATGGCTGTGCTGAACGCCAACTATCTGAAAAGCCAGGTCCAGGATGTCTTTCCCATTTCCCACGATCGCACCCACATGCACGAGTTTGTGGCCGAAGGTATCATCCCTGGTGCACTCGACGTCCACGCTTTAGACATCGCCAAGCGGCTCATCGACTATGGTTTCCACCCGCCCACCAACTACTTCCCCCTCATCGTGCCCGAAGCGCTGATGATCGAGCCGACCGAAACTGAGAGCAAAGAGACGCTGGACGCTTTTGCGGGAGCTCTGCGCTCCATCCGCGACGAGGCATTGATCGATCCGGAGGTGCTGCACAGTGCACCCCACACCGCGCCGGTCCGCCGCCTGGACGAGCTGCAGGCCGTCCGCCAACCCATCCTGCGCTGGCAGGTGGAGTAGAGAATACCTGAGGCTATCCTACGCACCAACAGCGTCAGCATTGACAGACCTGAAGGGCTTTCCGTCGGACCCAGTTCGCCCTTTCAGGTCTGTTGTTGCTCCACACCTTCGAATGGTTCTCTGACGAACCAGCCAGGTAGACACCCGAGCGGTTTTCGTTTATAATTCACGCAAAGCAAATGGAGCACGGAGATGGACTGTCCTAACTGCGGCGTGTACAACCCAGAGGACCGCCAGGTCTGTTGGCGGTGCGACCAGGAACTTCCCAAGCCCGAGGAGCCCAAGAAGCGGAAGGCGACGCCGGCGCAGGCAATGCGCCGGATGTGGATCATCATCGGAATTGTGCTGGTGGTCTGGATTGTGCTCACCTGGTTGCTCCCTATCTTGTTGGGTGGGCCGGCCGCACCTGGACCCTGAATCATCAAGCGCACCGCTC
>CBDUWJ010000252.1:0-4639 GCA_965370895.1 uncultured Anaerolineae bacterium
TGAGCGCCATCAGGACTCCAGGCTGGCGCGCCGTCGTAGGCAGGATTGTCGGTCAGGCGGGTGAGTGAGCCGCCGGTCAGATCCAGGATGTAGATCTCCCAGTTCCCGTCCCGGTGAGATTCGAAGGCGATGGCCCCGCCATCAGGCCGCCAGGCAGGGGCGCGGTCATCGGACGGGTGGCGCGTCAGGTTGGTCAATTCACCGGTGAGGGTGTCGATCAGGTAGATCTCGCCATTGCCGTGGCGATAGGTCTCAAAGGCGATGAGGTTGGCGCCGGGCGCCGCAGCAGTAGCTGCGGATGCAGCGGCCGTTGCGGATGCAGCCGTCGTTGCGGATGGGGTGGGCGCCGCGGTGGCGGTCGCGCTGACGGTCGCGGTAGCGGTCGCCGATGGGGCAAGCGTGGACGAAGGCGCCGCAGTCGTCGTTGCGGTTGCCGTATCGCGTGGCTGCGCCGTCGCCACGGAGGACAACGCAGTAGCCACGTCAGCCACCGGTGTTGGCTCGGCACCGCATCCCACCAGCAGCAACAGTGCAAGAGCCAGGAGTGGCATTGGCAGAAGGCGCGAAAGTACGCCCACCCTGCTATGCTCCCCAGCGAATCGACGGCCTTGTGCCATATGTGCTGGTCTTCTTGCAGGCCGGGTATCCCTACCCGGCGTGAGACGGGTGTGGCCCCGCCCTACTCAGTAGGGACCACCCGGGAAGGTGTCCAGGCCGGCGTGTCTGCCCAGCCGCTTGTACATCCTGATGCCGCGCCACGAGTCCCCCAGGATGCCGTCATGGATCGCCCAGCTCCGTCCACGGACGGAGCGCCAGGCGTCAGGACGGCGGAAGGGAGTCGAACCATCGAGAGCCTCGTGAAGGGGGCCGTCAGGCTGGAAGGCCAAGTTGATCCACTGCATTTTGCGCAGGCCCTGCACATAGTTGCACCCCAGCCGTTCGAAGAGGATGGCAGTATGGTAGGTCAGCGGCTCCATGAGATAATAGTCGTGGGCCAGACGACTGACAAATTCCTCCAACAGCGGGACCAAGGTGCGACTCAGACCCAACCCCCGCCGCACCTGCCCGGGCGCCAATCCAGCGTCCATGGCCCGGATCTCTTCAGGGATATTGCGCCGGAAGGTGCCGAACTTGGTCCGCTCCCCCCGCCAGTCGCGGTCAGTCTCAAAGCGCTCGGCGGTGGGATCGTTGACCATGAAGAGCATCACCTCGATCTGGTTCAGGCGTGTGTCACACAACTCCAGGTACAGCAACGGATCGGGAAAGCCGGCCTCGGGGCGGATGTCAATCTCCACCACGCGACTGCCTTCGGGGCAGGTGAAGGTGACCAGACGGTTGCCCTGGGCATCGCACAGGCTCTCAGGATCGATGTCGTATTCCTCCAGCACCGATTCGGGCAGCAGGTGGCGATAGATCCGCTCCTTAGTCAGCTCGGGTAGGCCGTTGACCTGGTGCAGTGAATAGAGTTGGACTCCGTCTACTTTGAACCGTTCCGGCTGAGGCTCAGTGACAGTCATCGGTAGCGTTCCTTCACGGCGCGTTCCATCTGCCTCTGGGAATCACGCTTGGCGATGGTCTGGCGCTTGTCGTACTGTTTCTTGCCCCGGGCCAGGGCAATCTCCACTTTGGCCCGACCATCCTTCAAATACAGGCTGGTGGGGACCACGGTAAAGCCCTTCTCCTGGGCGCGGCTTCGCAGGCGGTCAATTTCGCGCCGGTGGAGCAACAGTTTGCGCCGGCGTCTGGGTTCGTGGTTTTGCTGGCTAGCTGGATCGTATTGGGCGACATGGACGTTGACCAGCCAGGCCTCGCCCCCCTCAAAGAGCACATAGCCTTCCTGCAAGCTCACGCGCCCGGCGCGGATGGACTTGATCTCGCTGCCCATCAGCACCAGGCCAGCTTCGTAGGTGCCATGAAAGTGGTATTCGTAACGTGCTTTACGGTTGGTGGCGATGACTTTGATGCCCATAGCTCTTTCTGGCCCGGGGCGGGAATGGCATCCCGACCTACGTGACCGGCAGTGCACTATTCTCCCGTCAGGAGATACTCAACCGCCCGTAGCAGTTGCGGATCCAAATCGGCTTCCAAGTCCTCGAATGTGAGTTCGATCTCAATGTCCGGATCCAATCCCTCGCCATGAATGGCGCGATCGTTGGGGGTGAACCAACGGGCCACCGTCACGCGCAGTTCGGCGCCGTTGCTCAACTCGTGAGGCCACTGTACCGAGCCCTTACCAAAGGTCGTCTCACCGAGGAGCACAGCCCGGCCGTGGTCCTGCAAAGCACCGGCCACGATCTCCGAGGCGCTGGCCGATCCGCCATCCACGAGCACCACCATCGGGATATCCGGCGCGATCGGTTTGTCGGGCGTCTCATAAGTCCGGTCTGTGCCGTCATTGAACCGCTCGATGAGCACCACGTCTTTACGGGGGAGGAAAAGGCCCGTCGCCTCCACCGCCTCGTTCAACCATCCACCGGGATTGCCCCGCAGGTCCAGGATCAGGCCCTTGGGGTCCTGTTCCAGCAGCTCTTCGATGGCATCCCCAAGTTTGTCGCTGGCGTCGGAGCTAAAGTCAAAGAGGCTCACGTAGGCGATACCGTCCTCCCGCATCTCCGATTCGACAACGGGGATGTCGATCCGGGCGCGGACGATCTCCACCTCAAAGGGCTCTTCCCCCTCTCGCAGAATGGTCAGGCGCACCGGCATACCCGCCGGACCCCGGATGAGGGTGATCGCCTCATAGACACTCATATTTTCGATCGGCGTCTCGTCCACCTGGAGCACAAAATCCCCCCGGCGCACACCAGCCTCCGCCGCTGGCTGGTTCTTGAAGGTGCTTACGATCATCAGCCGGCCGTCGCGCATCGTCACATAGGCGCCGATCCCCTCGAAGGATCCCGTGTCATCCTCGCGGTTTATCTCTGCGACCCTGGGAT
The DNA here is from genome assembly GCA_965370895.1 of uncultured Anaerolineae bacterium. Lineage (GTDB taxonomy): Bacteria > Chloroflexota > Anaerolineae > JAAYZQ01 > JAAYZQ01 > CBDUWJ01. The sequence goes on from CBDUWJ010000252.1 coordinate 2,937, forward strand.
CGATGAAAGCGGTGAAGGGATCGCCCAGGGTGTTGATGGCACCCCGGATGGCGCCGTTGGTCATCTCCTCATCAGTGGACAACTCACCATAGTAATCGCGCTGGATCAGGTCCCACGCTTCCCAGAATAGGTCGAATGTCTCACCCGAGGCCGGTGGGATGGCGATCGTGGCCGCCGGAACCGTGGTTGCGGTTGCCGCAGCCGTGCTAGCGGTTGGCGAAGCCGTGCTAACGGTTGGCGCCGCAGCCGTGCCAACGGATGGCGAAGCACCGGCCGGCGGGACGGGCGAATCGACGGCCGGCGCGACGTGCGAATCGACGGCTTCCTCCGGCGGCGCAAACGTGTCTTCTGTGATGTTTATTGCGACCGGCGTTTCCTCGTCCGCCACCAGAACGCTGTGGGTGGCGAATCCGGTGGCAAACCCCAAACCCCCCATGATGACGGCGATAATGACGACCAGAAGTGCGGTCCTGCAACTTCCTGAATTAGACATGAACTCCACTCCATCTAGTTTTGGTACAACGCCGGCAGCACTCGCGCCGCTACTGGCCTTTGTTCAAGTATTCGACAGCCCGCTCCAACTGAGGGTCGTGCCCTTGATTGCGGTCCACGTCGGTAATGGCAATCTGCAAGTCAGGCATGAGCCCCCCGCCGTCGATCTGACGGCGGTTGGGCGTGAGCCACCTGGCATAGGTGACATGCACCGAAGACCCGTCGCTCAGATCATGAACAGACTGGACCGACCCTTTCCCGAAGGTTTTCTGGCCGATGAGAACGGCCCGCTCACGATCTTGTATGGCGCCGGCCACGATCTCTGAGGCACTGGCCGAGCCACCATCCACCAGCAGGACCAGGGGAGGTTCTGTAAACTTGCCCCCGCGTTTGGCCGTAAATGGTTGCTCTTTCTCACCCTTTTCGATCTGGTAGGCCACGACACCGTCACGCAGGAATTGACTGGCCACGTCGATGGCCGCATCGAGCAAGCCACCGCCATTGCCCCGCAGATCGAGCACAAGCCGGGTCATTCCCTGGTCTTCCAGCTTGTCCAGGGCGTCCTGCAGTTCATCATCGGTTCGCCCACTGAAGATGGTAATGCGGAGATAGCCTACGCCTTCAGCCTCCTCCAGCATCCGCCATTCTACGGAGGGAGTAGGGATCTCCTGGCGCTGGATCTCAGCGACCAGCGGTTCGGCCTGGCCTTCGCGGCGCAGGGTCAGACGGACGATGCTGCCTACCTCGCCCCGGACCAGGATCACCACCTCGTCGACGGTCATGTCAGGGGTGATCTTGGTGTCGTCCACCTGGATCACCACGTCCCCCTCCTGGACACCTGCTTGCTCGGCAGGCAACCCGGGCATTGGGTCCAGGGTGATGCTCCCGTCTTCGGCCTGCGACACGTAGGCACCAATTCCTCCAAAGCGACCGCTCAGATCCTCTTTCTCCCGCTGGCGGGGCTGGGGCTCCAGGAACGTGGTATGGGGATCGTCCAGGGTACCGAGGGCTCCGCGGATAGCACCCCAGGTGATCTGCTGCATGTCAGGCAGGTCTCCAAAGAAGCGACCCTCAATCAGGTGCCACGCCTCCCAGAAAACGCCGAACTCGGCCGCCTCCTCGGCGCTGGCCGTCTTGCCGTCCAGCAGTAACCAGGCCGTGCCGATGCCCGCACCAAAGGCGCCGATGACCATTCCCGTAATCAGCAGAGC
>CBDUWJ010000253.1:0-4635 GCA_965370895.1 uncultured Anaerolineae bacterium
GCAATGGCGATCAAAGAGATGTATATCCGCGGGGCGCCGGCCATCGGTGCTGCAGCGGCATTTGGGCTGGCGCTGGCGGCCCGGCAGAGCCGGGCAGTCACCCACGAGGGACTACTTGCCGACCTGGAAACAGCAGCCGACGTGATCCGCGCGACGCGCCCCACAGCGGTGAACCTCTTCTGGGCGGTGGACCGGATGCTACGGAAAGCCCATGCCGCAGAGCGGTTGCCGGTGCAAGAGGCAGTGCAGGAGATTGTTGCCGAGGCGCAACACATCGCCGACGAAGACGTGGACATCAACCAGCGTATGGGAGCCCACGGCGCAACCCTCGTTGAGGACGGGTTCAACCTCCTGACCCATTGTAACGCCGGCGCACTGGCGACGGTAGACTATGGCACCGCACTGGGAGTCATACGCGCTGCCCACGAGCAGGGCAGGGATATCCACGTCTGGGTAGACGAGACGAGGCCCCGATTGCAGGGTGCGCGGTTGACATCCTGGGAACTGATGAACGAGGGCATTCCCATGACGCTGATCGCTGACAACGTGGCCGGCCACCTGATGCGCACCGGTCAAGTGGACATCGTCTTTGTTGGTTCAGACCGGACGGCGGCCAATGGAGACGTGGCCAACAAGATCGGCACCTACAAGCTAGCAGTCCTGGCCAAGGAGAATGGGGTGCCGTTCTACGCAGTGGTGCCCACCTCCACGGTGGATCTGTCGGTGCCCACCGGCGACGACATCCCTATCGAGGAGCGGGACACCCGGGAGGTCACGCACGTCCGCGACTGCCAGGTTGCGCCCGATGGTGTACGGGTACTGAACGTGGCCTTTGACGTGACTCCACACCGCTACGTGACGGGCATCATCACCGAAAACGGCATCGCCTATCCTCCGTTCAGAAGAAGCCTGCGCCAGATGGTAGCAGGGGCATGACAACCCTTGAGTAAGCCACAGATCTCTTTCCAGTCGCTGGCCGCGGGAAGCCTACCGCACACCAACCCGGACGTCGCCTGCCGGCTGGCGTTGGACACGCTGGGCATCCCGACCTGGCCCCAACTCCCCAGGCGCTCCTTTCTGGAAAGCATGTACGTCCAGTACAGTGAGCGATTCCCTGACGTGGTGGTGACCGACGAGCGGATTTTCCCGGACCGAGACCGCGACCTGGAGCACGCAGCCATCAGCCCCGATTACGCTGCCGGCCTGCACCGCTTCCTGGAGTTGGACCTGGGGCGGGCGCCAGGCGAACCTGGCGTGGTCAAAGGGCAGGTGACCGGGCCAGCGAGTTGGGGATTGACGGGCTGCACCAAGATGATATTCTGGCATCGGCGCTGATCGTGCCATCGTGCGGCCGCGGATCGCTGGCCGCAGAGACAGCGGAGCGCTTGCTTGAGTTGGCGGCCAAGGTAACACAGGCATTGCAGGAGCGGCACGGATAGGGAAGGAGACTTGAGTCATGAATTTGAGTTACGAAATCGTCCTGCCGCTCTTGGGCATGCTGCGGGAGCGAACCCACCCTCCAGCCGGCCAGCTTCTGACTGAGCGGCGTGAGCCCAGTCAGCACGACTCTGCCAAGGAGGTGGGATCATGAGCATTGTCGTCACTGGCTCTGTCGCCTATGACTATTTGATGGAATTCCCGGGCCGCTTCAGTGAGCACATCTTGCCGGAGCAGATCCACCAAATCAGCCTCAGCTTTCTGGTGGATTCGATGCGCATACAGCAGGGAGGCTGCGCGCCCAACATCGCCTACAACCTGGCGCTGTTGGGTGAGCGCCCTACGGTGATGGCCACCGTCGGCCAGGACTTTGGCGAGTACCGCGCCCGGCTGGAGGAGGCTGGCGTCGACACATCCGCCATCGTCGAGGTGGAGGACGAGTTCACAGCTTCCTTCTTTGTCAACACCGACCAGGACAACAACCAGATTGCCAGCTTTTACATCGGCGCCATGGCCAAAGCCGACATGCTGTCCTTCCACGACCTGCAACCCGTCGCCCCGGCGGGTACTGTCACCTCGACAGGCGCGACGCTAAGAGGGCCTGCCAGTCCGGCAGGTGTTGAGCTCACCATCATCTCGCCGAACGCCCCCGCGGCCATGGTCAAATATGCTCGCGAATGCCGTGAATTAGGCATCCCCTACATCTATGATCCTAGCCAGCAGATCATCCGGTTGAGCGGCGAGGAGCTGGTTGAGGGCACCCGCGGGGCACGATTGCTCATTGTCAACGAGTACGAGTTTGGCATGATGAAGAACAAGACCGGGCTGTCGCACGAGGCATTGCTGGCGTTGCCCCAGTTCACAATCATCACTCGAGGTGAAGAAGGCTCGACCATCTACTTGGACGACCGGAGTCTGTCCATTCCCGTTGTGCCGCCTGAGCCCTTGGCCGAGCCGACGGGCGTAGGCGACGCCTATCGCGCCGGAATCATCAAAGGAATGCTGCGGGCGTACACCTGGGAAACGACGGGGTGCATCGCAGCACTGGCCGCCACCTACGTCTTGGAGCAACAGGGCACCCAGAATCACACCTATTCGTTAGAGCAGTTTGTGGCACGCTACCGGAAAACCTTTGGCGATGCACCGGAACTGGCAGACCTGATGAAGAGCTCTGCTAGTGGCAAGCCGACCCGAACCAAGATCTAGTATCCAATTCCTCAATCAAGGAGAAAGAACATGACACAAGACTATGATGTCAAAGACCTAAACATGGCCGACACTGGCCAGCGCCGCGTCGAATGGGCTGAACATGAGATGCCCGTATTGCGCCTCATCCGCGAACGTTTTGAGCGGGAGAGGCCTCTGGCGGGCATCCGCGTTGCCGCCTGTCTGCACGTAACTACGGAGACGGCCAGCTTGATGCGCACCCTGAAGGCAGGAGGGGCAGACGTCCGGCTGTGCGCCAGCAATCCCCTTAGCACGCAGGACGACGCAGCGGCGGCCCTGGTGGCCAAGTACAATGTGCCGGTGTTCGCCATCAAGGGCGAGGACAATGAGACCTACTACCGCCACATCCACCAGGCCATTGACCACAAACCACAACTGACGATGGATGATGGGGCCGACACCGTGGGCGTCTTGCACAAAGAGCGCACCGACCTGATAGATGGCATCATCGGCGGAACAGAGGAGACGACCACCGGCGTCATCCGCTTGCGAGCCATGGCCGCCGACGGCGTGCTCCGCTACCCGATCGTGGCGGTCAATGATGCCACCACCAAGCACTTTTTCGACAACCGCTACGGTACCGGCCAGAGCACCATTGATGGCATCCTCCGGGCCAGTAACGTCCTATTGGCCGGCAAGACATTCGTCGTGGGAGGTTATGGCTGGTGCAGCCGTGGCATCGCCATGCGGGCCGAGGGCATGGGCGCCAACGTCATCGTTACCGAGGTGGAGGCCCTACGCGCCCTGGAAGCCGTGATGGATGGCTACCGAGTCATGCCTATGGGGGAGGCGGCCAAAGTGGGTGACATCTTTGTGACTTCCACCGGCGATAAGAACGTCATAGATCGCCAGCACTTTGAGGTCATGAAAGACGGCGCGATGGTGGCCAATTCGGGTCACTTTAACGTCGAGATCAACATCCCGGCGCTGCGAGAACTGGCGGTCTCTGTGCACGAGCCGCGAACGTCAGTCGAGCAGTTTACGCTGGCTGACGGCCGCCGTATCTCGCTGCTGGGCGAGGGCCGCCTCATCAACCTGGCCGCTGCCGAGGGACACCCCTCCGCCGTGATGGATATGAGTTTTGCCAACCAAGCTCTCTGCGCCGAGTACATAGTCCAACATGCCGACGAGCTTGAGTGTGCCGTCTACCCAGTACCTGAAGCGATCGACAAGAATATCGCCCAGCTCAAGCTCAAGGCGATGGGCATCGAGATTGACGTACTGACCCCCGAGCAAGCCAAATACCTGGCCTCGTGGGAGGAAGGGACCTAGAGCACGATATCGGATATCCAGTAGAGAAGGAGAAAACCCACATTGAGTACAACTTTTATGACTTCACCAAAATACCTATTCACTTCAGAGTCGGTCACCGAGGGCCATCCGGACAAGCTGTGCGACCAGGTGTCGGATGCCATCCTGGATGCGATTATCGCGGGCGATCCGGACGCCCGCGTAGCCTGCGAGTGCTCGGCCACCACCGGCATGGTGGTGGTGATGGGCGAGATCACCACCAGCACCTACATAGACATGCCCACCATCGTCCGCCGCACCATTGAGGAGATTGGCTACACCCGGGCCAAGTACGGCTTTGACAGCGAGACCTGTGGTGTTGTCATCTCTATCAAAGAGCAGTCCAAGGACATCGCCATCGGCGTGGACCAAGCCCTTGAGCTGAAAGAGGGCATCGATCTGAGAAACAACGGCGTGGAGATGCTGGGCGCGGGCGACCAGGGCATGATGGTCGGCTTTGCCTGCACCGAAACACCGGAGTTTATGCCTCTGCCCATTATCCTGGCCCACAAACTCTGCAAGCGTTTGGCCGAGGTTCGCAAGGACAAGACCGTGCCCTACCTCCGCCCCGACGGCAAGAGCCAGGTCACGGTGGAATACAAGAGCGGCCAGCCCACCCGGGTGGACACTATCGTCATCGCCGCCCAGCACAACCCCGATGTGACCCAGGACCAGATCCGC
>CBDUWJ010000254.1:0-4635 GCA_965370895.1 uncultured Anaerolineae bacterium
CACTTCATAGCAAAGGGCAAGCATAAAGCTTGCCCTTCTGAATGCGCAGAACGCAGTTGGGCGACGGGGCCGCCATCCTATGCACTCACCCTTAGCCCTCCACCTTGTGAGGATCCAACGCATCCCGCAGGCCATCGCCGATGAAATTGATGGCGATGACGGTGACAAAGATCATCAGGCCGGGAAAGATGGCTGTCCAGGGCGCGCGGGTCATCTGGTCCTGGGCATTCTTGAGCATATTGCCCCAGGTGGCCGTGGGCGGCTGCACGCCAAAGCCCAGGTAGCTGAGACCCGATTCGGTGATAATGGCGGTCGCCACGCGGAACGTCGCGGCGACGATGATGATACTCATGGTATTGGGTAGCAGGTGACGGAGCATGATGCGGTAGTTCTTGGCGCCAACGCAGCGTGAGGCCTCTGTGAACTCTTTTTCCTTGAGCGAGAGGAACGCGGCCCGCACGAGCCGGGCGACCTGCATCCAAGCCAAGATGGCGATGACCAGCACGATAGTGCCCACGCTGGCAAACGCCGAACCGCGCAGGGCGGGGATGGGGATGTCCCGCAGGGCGATAGCCAGGATAATCAGGATAAAGAGGGATGGGAAGGACAGCATCATGTCGGTAAAGCGCATCAGGAGGTTGTCCACCCAACCACCATAGAAGCCAGCCAGGCCACCGACGATAGCACCCACGGTCACCGCCAGGGCCATGGCCATGACGCCAATGCTGAGGGAAATGCGCCCGCCGTATAGCATGCGGGTCAACAGGTCGCGCCCCAGCTCGTCGGTGCCCATGGGGTGTGCGGCGGAGGGCGGCTGCAGCATGGCGTCCAGGTCGGTTTTCTCCGGGTCATAGGGGGTCAGGAGAGGCGCGAAAATGGCCGCCAGGACCAGGGCCAGGATGATGGTCGAACCGATCATGGCCGGTTTGTGACGCCGGAACGAGCGCCACACCATCTGGAGCATGGTCTGCTCTTCGCGATAGGCCGGCCCCGCTGACAGGGCGGCTACTTCCGATTTGCTCTGAGGTTCCACAGCTTCAGGCTCTGTTGACATGGATTCTCTCCCAAGCTTCGCAGCCAGCGCTTCCCTACGACTGCGATGCCGCCAGGTTCAATCGTACCGGATGCGGGGATCGAGAAAGGCGTAGAGGATGTCGGCTACGATGTTAAACAGGACGATGAGTGTCGCCGTGATCATGAGATAGCCCATCAAGACGGCATAGTCCACACGCTGAGCCGAGCGGAAGAACAGCTTGCCCATGCCCGGCCAGCTAAAGATCGTCTCGGTGAACAGCGCCCCGGCGAAAAGGATAGGCAGTCCCAGCGCCATGATCGTGATAATCGGGATGGCCGCATTCTTGAGGGCGTGGCTATAGAGCACAGCCTGTTCTGAGAGGCCCTTGGCCCGCGCCGTGCGTATATAGTCCTGGTGAATGACGTCCAACATGCTGGAGCGCATGTAGCGCATGTACTGGGCCGCACCAAACACAGCCAGCATGGTCACGGGTAGAACGAGATGCCAGACACGGTCCCACCACGGTACGTAGCCGAGCTCCCGCTCGAGGCGCACGTCGTACATGCCGCCACCCGGAAACAGCGGCCTGCCTGCCAGGGCCTCGCCTGCCCAGGCAGGCCAGGTGAGTGTAGCGTGGAAAACGATGATGAGAATCAGTCCGAACCAAAAGATCGGAATCGACCGCCCGGCATAGGCCAGAATCGTGAACACGTGATCAAACAGGGAGTATTGTTTAACAGCGGCGATGATGCCGATAGGCAGGCCCACGACCAACTGGCCGATAAAGGCAATACTCATCAGCAGAAGCGTGGCTGGGAGGCGTTCCAACATCATGTCCAGGGCTGGTCGACGCTCCACGTTGGAGCGGCCAAAGTCCCCCTGCACGATGGCAAAGAGCCACTTGAAATAGCGGCTGTCCAATGGATTGATTTTGATGTCCAGGTTGTCACGTGCTGTCCAGCCCGTCGTGCGCGTTTCGACGTGCAGCACCTTGACCCAGGTGCCCTGCTCGTTTTTCCTGCCATCCACAACAGCCACTCGAGTCCCGGCGGATAATTCGCCGCGCTCCTTGGGTTCCAGACCCTCTGACCCGGGAGGTTTGTTGTAGACGACGACGTCCGTCTTCAGTGTCCCCGAACTGCCCCGAAAGTTCAGGAAGGCTGGCTGTCTGAGACCCATCCGGTATTCCAGCATGGCCATGTCTTCGGGCGTGATGTTCGGGTTCTCTTCATAGATGGACATGGGATCCACGGGGCTGACGATGATCAGCCCGTAGACAACCGCGCTGACGAACAGGAGGGTTGGAACGGCCTGCAAGAGCCGGCGAATGATGTACCGTGTCACATTGGCCTCCTCCGCATAGAATCACACCTACTCTGGCAGAGCCTGCCAGCCACTAGCCACTCATGTTTCGCGCGGGGCCGCTGGGACCAACACAGAGCAGGGTTTCGCCTCATCCCGCAGTAGGATAAGGATTGGCGGGCGGTCTATGACCGCCCGCCATAGCTCTAGCCAAACTAGTTGGCTACTTTTCGATATACCACTCGTCGGCGTTCCACGACGCGTTATTTGCCCAGATGTTCTGTTCGTAGCCCTTAAAGTGCTCGCGGAGCAGGTCGATGTCCCCGCGGTCGTAGAGGTAGATGTGCGGCCGGCCCTCGGCGATCAGCTCGGCGCCCTTCTGGTAGGCATCAGCGCGCACCTGGAGATCAGGGCTGGTGCCGGCGACCTTGATCACCTCGTCGAACTCGTCGCTGATCCAGCGCGCGTAGTTGTAGCCCTTGCCCGAGTTGTCATCGCTGGGGGCGTTGTAGGAGGCAAAGTAGCCGTCGATGTGGCTCTGGGGGTCGATGCCGTAGGTGGTGGTGTACATCAGGATGTCGTAGTCGCCGTGCTTGCGGAAGGCGCCACTAGAGTAGCTGGCGAACAGCTCGGAGCTGGGCACGTTCTCGATGTAGAACTCGATGCCGATCTCGGCCATCATCTCCATGAGCACCTGCTGCGCTTGCTCCCGCAACTTGTTACCCGAGGTGGTCTGGATCTTGAGCTTCAGGACCATGCCCTCCTCGGCGTTGGGGCAGCCATGGCACTCGCGGATGCCATCGCCGTCGGCGTCCGTCCAGCCGGCCTCCTCCAGCAGAGCCATGGCCTTCTCCGGGTTGTACTCGCTCTCGGGGACGTCGCCTTTGGCCCAACCCAGGTTCAACTCGGTGGTCCCTACGTCGGCCAGGCCGTATAACAGCTTGTCCACGATGAGGTTCTTGTCAATCCCGATCTCGATTGCCTCGCGGACCTTGGGGTCACCCAGGGCCCAGTGTGGAGAGGGGTTCTCCCGCAGCCACTCGGCGGAAGGGGCATCCAGCTCCGGATCGACCAGGTTCAGCAGCAGGCGCTCGGTGCCAGTGGAAGGAGGGTTGCTGATGACGACGCCCTCCCAGGTCTCGGCCTCGGGGATATCGGCCTCGATGAGGTCCCAGAGATGGTCGAGCTCACCGGTCTGGATGAGCTGTTTGCCCACCTCGCGGCTCTCGATCCAGCGCAGGATGATGGTGTCCACGTAGGGCTTGCCCTCCGTCTCCCACTCCCAGTAGTTCTCGTTGCGCACGAGGGTCATGTGGTCGCCAGAGACCCACTCGTCCAGCTTGTAGGGGCCCAGGCTAAGGGGATGGCGGTTGATCTCCCACTCCTGCATCTTTGCCGGGTCAAGACCCAGGTGGCTGGGCAGGAGGGACCAGCAGAGCATTTGCAGGTAGGGTGCGTAGAACTCGGCAAACTGGATCACCAGGCTATAGTCGTCCTCGCAGGTGATCGATTCAACGTCGCCCCAACCGGCGGTGCTCACCGCGCCGCTCTCAGGGTGCGTGACCACCTCCCAGAGGAAGACGACATCGTCGCACGTGAGCTCGTCGCCGTCCTCCCAGAGGATGCCTTCCTGCAAGTTGACTTTGAGAGTCATGCCATCCTCGGAGACACCGCCGTTCGCAATGGTGGGCACTTCCACCGCCAGATCGGCATAGTACTCGCCCTCAGGAGAGACAAGAAGGAGCGAGCTCTCCATAAAGTCACCGGCCCAGCTAGCCACCGTCTGGGTGCGGATCGTCGGGTTCAGCAGCTCCGGCTCCTGGTAAAAGCCCAGGACCAGGGTGCCGCCCTGCTTGTCCGCGCCCGGCTTGGGGGGCTCGGTCGGTGGAGGCTCGGTCGGAGGTGGCGCCGCTTCCTCCTTGGTCGGCGCCGCCGGCGCTTCGGTGGCTTCCGGGGCTGCGGTTGGGCCGCAGGCCGCCAACAAGGGGACGACCAGCGCCAGGACCATCAAGATTGTCAGTACTGCTCGCTTACCAGACATTTCGTTTCTCCTCCTCTTTCATCTTTTGGGATACAAAAATGTTCCAACGTATCGAAAAGCAAACGACGTCTCTTTCTCTCTCTTTAAGGTCCCATCACCTCCTTTCCACAGCACAGCTTGCGACCAGATTCTCTATTGGGGGATGTGGGTTCGTTCGAGGATCCCCTGGGCTCCTCTGGCGAACCGTCATCTACGTGGAGCCCAGCTCATCGTGGGTGAAGTTCCTCTGGGCTTGTGTAGCACAGCGCCAAGTATACCAAAGGACAGCCAATCTGTC
>CBDUWJ010000255.1:0-4632 GCA_965370895.1 uncultured Anaerolineae bacterium
GCCACGTCCGAGTTGCTCTCCAACTGCGCTTCGGGGATGAGTTCCTCGACCACGACATAGATCATGGCCCCGGCCGCAAAGGCCAGGGCATAGGGCAAGATGGGCCTGATCAGAAGGACGGCCGCGGCCCCCAGTACGCCGGCGATAGGCTCGACCACGCCCGATGCCTGTCCGTACCAGAAGCTTCTGAAACGGGACAGCCCCTCCCGGCGCAAGGGAACTGAGACGGCCGCACCCTCTGGAAAGTTCTGGATGCCAATGCCCACGGCCAGGGCGATGGCACCACCCAATGTGGCCATGGGTAGACCCGCGCCCACGGCCCCAAAGGCGACGCCGACGGCCAGGCCCTCGGGGATATTGTGCAGGGTGATGGCCAGAACCAAGAGGATGCTCCTCTCCCAGCTTGTCTTGATGCCCTCCGCTTCCTCGATTGGATAGCCGAGGTGCAGGTGGGGCAGCAGCTTGTCGACACCCCACAAAAAGGCCCCTCCTACCAAAAAGCCCACGGTGGCCGGAATCCAGGAAGGCAGGGGTCCGTCCTCCGCCATCTCGATGGCGGGTGCCAGAAGCGACCAGAAGCTGGCGGCGATCATGACGCCCGCGGCAAAGCCCAGCATGCTGTCGAGCACCTTGCGGTTGATGGTGCGGAAAAAGAAAACCATGCCCGCGCCCAGGGCGGTCATGAACCAGGTGAACAAGGTTGCCAACAGCGCCTGTAGAATTGGGGTCATACTCGCGAACGACATTGCCATTTTTGTTCCCTCTTGTATTACGTTGATCGGCTAGCCGTGGGCTGCTGTCCGTCTGGTCGCTGGCCCCAGGATAGCTCGTCCCGCGTGGGGAGGTCCATCCCCAGGGCGTGCACCAGGAATGCCCACAGATCGGCAGCCTCTTCGATAAGCTTGGACGTCGGTTTGCCGAGCCCGTGTCCAGCCTGTGTCTCGATCCGGATCAGTGTGGGGGAGGGTCCCCCCTGGGCTGCCTGCAGCGCTGCGGCGAATTTAAAGCTGTGGGCGGGAAAAACCCGGTCGTCATGATCTCCCGTCGCTATGAGCGTCGGGGGGTATGCCGTCCCTGGTATGAGGTTGTGGTACGGGGAGTAGGCCAGAAGGGCCTCGAACTCCTCCCGGTTTTCCGGGGTGCCATAGTCGGAGGTCCAGGCCCAGCCGATGGTGAATTTGTGGAAGCGCAACATGTCCAAGACGCCGACGACGGGCAGGCAGGCCCCAAAGAGGTCAGGGCGCTGGGTCATACAGGCACCGATGAGAAGGCCGCCATTGCTTCGACCGCCGATGGCCAGCCGGGGCGTACGCGTAAACCCCTCTTCAATGAGCCACTCCGCAGCAGCGATCAAGTCATCGAAAACGTTCTGCTTCTCCAATTTCATACCCGCTTCGTGCCAGGGCTTGCCGTACTCGCCCCCACCGCGCAGGTTCGCCTGGGCGTAGATGCCTCCCATCTCCATCCAGACCAGATTGCTTACAGAGAAGGCGGGGGTTGGCGAGATATTGAACCCGCCGTAGCCGTACAGGTAGGTGGGGCTGTCGCCGTCCCGTTCCAACCCCTTCCTGTGGCTGATGAACATGGGCACCCGCGCCCCGTCTTTGCTCCGGTAGAAGACCTGGTGTGTCTCATAGGCATCGGGATCAAAGTCGACGTCTGGCTGCCGGAACACTGTGCTCTGGCCAGTTTCTACATCGTAGCGGTAGACGGTGCCCGGTCTGGTGAATCCGGTGAAAAGGTAGAACGTCTCGGGATCCTCTCGACGGCCGTCAAAGCCTTCCACGGTTCCCATGGCTGGCAATTGGAGTTCGTGCAAGACGCTGCCGGTCTTGTCAAAGACGGCGACGCGGCTGTACGCATCGTGTAGGTAGGTGGCGACGAACCGGTTGGCGACCAGGCTGACTGTCTCCAGGGCATCGGCGGCCTCGGAGAGGATGTCCTTCCAGTTGCAGCGGTCTGGCTGCGTGATGTCGATGGCGATCACCCGCGACATGGGCGCCTCCAAGTCGGTCACAAAGTAAAAGATCGGGCCATCGTTTCCGACAAAGATGTAGCTGGCATCGAAATCCTGGAGCAGTTCGACTACTGCCCCGTTCTCCGCCTCCAGGTCCGTGTAAAAGATCCCGTTCTCGCGGTGGGTGCCCTTCCAGACCATGATCAATAGGTAGCGCCCATCCTCAGTGACGTGGCCGTCAAAGCCCCACTCCCTGTGGTCAGGTCGCTCGTAGGCCAGTTCATCTGCCGCTTGAGGCGTACCGATGCGGTGGTAGAACAGCTTGTGGTAGTAGTTGGCGCCCTTGTACTCTGTCCCCTCCTCCGGCTCGTCGTAGCGGCTGTAGTAGAATCCCTGGTTGTCGAGGGTCCAGGAAGCCCCCGAGAATTTGACCCACTCCAGGTGATCCTGAAGATCGCGTCCATCTGCCACTTTTCGAACGCGCCACTCTTGCCAGTCTGAACCGGCGGCGGACAGGCCGTAGGCCAACCACTGTCCATCGTGGCTGACCGCATAGCCCGTCAGGGCTGTCGTTCCGTCCTCCGAAAGCTCGTTGGGGTCGAGGAGCACCCTGGGCTGGTCGTCAAGGGACTCGATCCAGTAGAGGACGCTCTGATCTTGCAGGCCATCGTTACGCGTAAAAAAGTACCGCCCACCCCGTTTGAAAGGGACGCCGTACTTTTCATAGTTCCACAGCTCGGTGATGCGCTGACTGATACTTTCGCGGGCGGGCAAGCGGCCCAGGTAGTCGAACGTAACCTGGTTCTGGGCTGCGATCCAGTCCCTCGTCTGTTGGGAGTCAATGTCCTCCAACCAGCGGTAAGGATCGGGCACCTCAACGCCGTGCAGGACGTCGACCTGGTCCGTGCGCGGGCTTGAGGGATAGTCCAGCTTTATGTGTTCCATGCACCTTCCTCGATTGCCAAGTCCGTTCCCAGGCCCCTTGCGGGGCTCTGACAACACATTTCGCCATTGTACCATAATCCCAGCCAGGCGCCAAGGAAGCGCGATGAAGGTGATGCTGCCTATCCGGTCCGAACCATTGCTGCCCAATAACTTGTGCTCTGGTGACCGGCGTGATAGAATCGCCCCAACCTGAAGGCGACCGGTGGCAGACGGCTGGGAACGAGATGCAACCATTCTGTGAGAGGGTAGAGAGTGTGTTCGAGGGCGAGCTGGGCCACGCTGGCCTGGAGTTGGTTCACTGACCATGCTGGAACTTTTCCCCAAGCTGCCCCTGTACTGGAGCTTCTACCACCTGGGCTGGCCCAAGATGCTGCCCTTCAGCATCGTCATCAGCGTCAGCTTTCGTTGTAACAGCAAGTGCAAGACCTGCGGCGTGTGGCGCAAGCCCAGCGACGACATGACCGTCGAGGAGTGGCGTAAGGTCTTTGCCCACCTGGGCCATAACCCGTTTTACCTCACCTTCACCGGCGGCGAGCCCTTCCTGCGGGCTGATCTGCAGGAGATAGTAATTGCCGGGGCGGAGCTGTGCCGGCCGGGGGTCATCACCATCCCGACCAACGGCCTGTTGACCAGGCGCACCGTGGCCCAGGTGGACCAGATCTGCGCCGCGGCCAGCCATTCCCAGATCGGCATCAACCTCTCTTTGGACGGCATCGGGCAGGAGCACGACGAGATCCGCAAGGTGCCAGGCAATTGGGACCGGGCCATGGAAACGTGGCAGGGGCTGAAGGAGCTCCAGGTCCGGCACAAGAACCTGGTGCTCAGCGTGCACACCGTCGTCTCCAAGTTCAACGCCCACCGCATCCGCGACATCGTAGAGGGGCTCGAATTTCTGGAGCCTGATTCCTACATCACCGAGGTGGCCGAGGAGCGGGTGGAGTTGGACACTGTGGGTTGGGATATCACGCCTGTCCCGGAAGAGTACGCGCCAATCGCCGACTATTTGTCGGCGCGGGCGAGGGCCGCGCCAGCAACGCACATTCGCGCCACTCCGCGAAAGACGTTGGCCCGCTTTACCCAGGGCTTTCGGGCGCACTACTACCAATTGGCCAAACAGGTTTTGCGGGAGCAGAGGCAGGTCATCCCCTGCCAGGCTGGCTGGGCCAGCGGTCATATTGCCCCCAACGGCGACGTGTGGACCTGCTGCATCCGCGCCGAGCCGGTGGGCAATCTACGGCAGACCAACTACGACCTGCGCCCCATCTGGTTCGAGCGAGTGGGCCAGATGCGCCGCCTGCGCACGAGTATCGCCGCCAGGGAGTGTGCCTGCCCCATGGCCAACGCCAGCTATGCCAACATGCTCCTGCACCCGCCGACAGTGGTGCGTGTCATCAGAGAAGTGCTCTAATCCTCAACGCCCAATATCAATCCTCCAAGCATTTGCCAACGCTGTCAAACGATGGTATGATGTGCGAGCTTGCGACTGCTACATGGCGATGCCATGACCTGGTTCTGGATTGGCAAGCATGACGAACATGAGCGCGTGCTGAAGCGCATGTGACAGGACACCAAAAAAGCGCAATGGGTACCCAAAAAGATGGGTGAGAGGCAGTGCGTGATCAGTGGAGTCGTCCTGATAGTTGTGACATTGGTGCTGCTCCTGGCCGCCGGGTTGATGACGGCCATTTTCATTTTCCGCCGTCCGACGCCAGTCGAGTTTCGAACGGCGA
>CBDUWJ010000256.1:0-4597 GCA_965370895.1 uncultured Anaerolineae bacterium
TGCCCCGGTAGCGCAGCCAACCGGCGTCGTCCCAGGCCAGCAATTGGGCCTCGATGGTGCGCGGATCGAGCCCTGCGTCTCCGCTCAGGGCCAGCAGACTGCGGGACACGGTCTGGTCGGGACGCAGGCGGGCAGCCTGGACAAAGCGGGCGAAATCGGGATCGCTGTCCGCAGGAGTGTGGTGCCCGCCTGCTCCCCCTTCGACTGCGTCTAGCCCATGGCCCCGAAGAAGCAGGGCCAGCCTGGCGGTTCGGGGCAGGTCAAAGCCGCGCCAGAGCAGCCCGGCGGACTCTAAAAAGTGCACAGCGACGCGCACGTGGGTCGAGTCGGCGACCAGATCGCGTTCCAGATCGGCCACGGTCACCAGCCCCACGCCCTCGGGCCCCACGCGGCGCTGGAGTGCAGCGTACGCGTCCCGCAGGTAATCGACGTGCAGTGCATCCTGGCGGACAAAGCGGGTCAGTGCGCCTCTGTCAGCAGACGTATCAAAGAGGATACAACGGGCGGGCAGGCCGTCGCGCCCGGCGCGGCCCGCCTCCTGATAGTAGTTCTCCAGGGTCTTGGGCAAGTTGTAGTGGATGATGAAACGCACATCGGCCTTGTCCACACCCATGCCAAAGGCGATAGTGGCCACGACGATACGGGCCTGGTCGCTCATAAACCGGTCCTGGGCGGCGGCGCGATCCTTGATGCCGGCATGGTAGTGCATAGCTGACATGCCGTTGTGGCGCAGCGTCTCGGCCAGATCTTCGCAAGTACGACGCGCACGGGCATAGACGATGCCACTACCTTCGATCTCACGGCAGAGGGCAACCAGGGCTCCCTTCTTCTCGGCATTGTTGCCAAAGCGCCGGGCCTCCAGGCGCAGATTGGGCCGGTGCACGTCGGTAGCAATGAGGCGCATACGGCCCAGGGCGGCCTGGATGTCGTCGCGGACGCGGGGGGTGGCCGTAGCCGTCATGGCCAGGATAGGAGGCTGGCCCAACTCCTGCCATGCCTTGGCGATAAAGAGGTAGTCGGGCCGAAAGTCGTGGCCCCACAGGCTGACGCAGTGGGCCTCGTCCACGACCAGCAGCGACACCCCCGCTTGCTTCAGGGCGTGGAGGAAAGGTCGCTGGCGCAGGCGCTCTGGAGCGGCATAGAGCATCTTGTAGCCTCCAGCGGCGGCGCGATCGAGGCGGGCGCCCAATTCGACACCGTCGAGGGTGCTGTTGAGGGTGGTGGCCTGGTGTGCCACGCCGGCCGGCAGGCCGTCCAGTTGATCCTTCATCAGAGCGATGAGGGGCGAGATGACCAGGGTTGTGCCAGGCAGCAGCAGCGCAGCCAGTTGATAGCACAGAGATTTGCCCGCACCGGTGGGCATCACGGCCAAGACGCTCTCCCCGCGCAGGGTGGCGGCGATGACATCGGTCTGGCCCGGGCGAAAGCCGTCGTGAGGAAAGTGACGGCGCAGGGCCTCGTCCAGCCGGGAGCGCTCCTCGGCGGTGAGGTCTACGCCGCCGCTGATGATGTCGCCGTCGGCAGGTTGGTAGATTGGTGGAGTGGTAGGTTGGTAGATTGGTGGAGTGGTAGATTCTTCGATCGGTTGGGGTGGGGACGCAGGTTGGACCAGGCCCAGGACTTGGCGTAGATCCTCCAGATCTTGCTGCTGGCGCTGGCTCAGGCGGGTAGTGATGGCCTCCGCCTGGGCAAGCTGGCCGGTGGCCTGGTAGAGCGTTTCCAGCCGGCGAAGGAGGGCTATCGTGGGCTGGCGCTCGTCGCGCTCGTTGCGGGCGAGGGACGTCCGTGCCCAGAGCAAAGCCTTGTCATTGTCACCCCGGGCCTGCCAGAGACGGGCCATTCGTTCGGCCGTGACAGCCACGTCGGGTCGGAGCGCCTCCCGCTGCCGGATGGCGGCTTCTGCGCCGTCCGGGTCACCCGCAGCCAGGCAGGTGTCGGCTTGCAGATCCCAGCCGGTGAGCAGGTCGGGGTGTTCACTGGTAAGCTCGTGCGCGATGGTCTGGGCCGAGGCGAGGTCGCCAGCGGCCAGGTACGCTCGTGCCTCCAGAGCCCGCGACGAGTTCGAGGTCCCAAGGGCGTGACGGCGGCGCATCATTTCCAGCGCCCGCTTGGGTTCATCGAGGGCCAGGTAGACGCGGGCCAGGCTGTCGTACACGGAAACCAGGTGGCCGTGGGTGACCAGGAGCTGTTGCAGGCAGCGGCGTGCGGCGTCATAGTGCTCCCAGCGCTGCAGGTAGGCGATGAGCGCCGTGCGTGCTTTGGGTGGCAGATCGGGCACATCGGCGGGGGTCACTTTGAGGAGGGATAGGATGTCCTCAGTCACGGGTTTCTGTGCTCCCTTCATCTACTTTGCTAGGTGATGCTGAGTCGTCTTCGACAGTGTGTACGCCAGCAAAGTCGTGCACGGTGCAAGCTTTGGCAGTGCTTCGGGTTCCTGCCACAGGGATGTGTACTCAAACCGATAGGTCATTGCCGACCCCCCAGACCTCCTTGAAAGACAGCAACTCAAGGGCGCCTGCTCGCTTCATCTCGATCATTATGGCCAGATCTCGATGCAGCGGCGAGCCTGGCTCATAGGTCGTCGGCTCTTCGTCGAGCCATTCGGCCAGGACGCTACGCACCTTTTCATACACGGCGCGGCGGATAAGCGCTTCGAGGCCGGATAGGCTCATGGTCACGGTGGAAGCAGGAGCCAATTTACGCAGTGGTTATCAGTCACTGCCCTCCCGTTGGTACGTGAGGGCATTGTACCGTCAGGTTGCGCATCTGTCAACCCTGCGGCCTGTCACAAATTGTCATAATCCAGTGTAGCCTCGTAGTCGGGCACGGTGTGGACGCCGACGATGATGATCCAGAAGCCGCCCTTGTAGGAACGCGTCAGTCCTGCGGCCAGATAGATTTCACGGATGCCAAAGCGAGCTTCCAGGTCGCCATCTTCGAATTCGGTCCAACCACCATCGTGGGGCAACCAGGCGCGGCCCAGAGCCCGCCACTTGAGATCGGTGACCGAGACGCCCCCCTTGGCAACAGAGCCGCGATACGACCGTCCAGCCAACCCAAAGGCCATCCGGGCATCAAACTTGCCGCTGTAGCCGTCCAGGCGAAAGGTGCCCTTGACCCAATCGGGCTTGATAAGGCACAGCGACCTCTGTTGGTTCTCCAACACTTCCTGAGGCGAGGTGTCCAGGTACTTGCCCAGGAACTGCTCCCGGCGCGCGCCCTCCAGGCGACGGACGACACGGGGCCGATGGTGCACAAAATCGGTGATCCAGTCCTCGGCGTGGCTCGGGGTAGGGCCAGGGTGAAGAAGCTGGAGTTTGACCACGTCGAAGGGGCGCACGACGGCTCCGCCGGGTGTGGTAATATCGCCCAGGAGCACGTGGCCGCCTTTGCGGATGGGGCGCACCCACCGCAGCCCGGTGACAGGGTCAGGCTCGGAGGTCATGCCGGCAATACACACACCGCCATGCATTCTGGTCACGGCCAGGATGAGGGTCTCTTGGACGGGCACTGTGGGCCTCCATGGCAACCATCAGACTTAAAGTCGCAGGCGAACGCCAGGTCCGCAGGGCTAACGAACTCGGGCATCAGAGCAGGTGGATGACCTCCAGAACGGGAAGAAGCGCGGACCACCACTCGGCGACCAGCCGGCGATGGCAATGGTCGGGCGCAGGCTCGGCGCAGAGAAGGCAAGGGCGACAGTAGCGGGCGAGTAGAGCGCGACCGGTCCCCTCCGCGCCGCGTTCCCCCAGAAGCGGGAGGAAGGCTCGTTCGTAGGCGGGCCAATCGTTGTCGGCCTTGTAGGCGTCGAGGATCTCGGGCGTGGGAGCCAGGTCGGGATGGTGTTCGTAGTCGATGCCAAAGCCCTCGCGGAGGAGAAAGGCCAGGTCGTCGCGCTTGGAAAACCCAGCCAATTGAGAGGTATTGCGCAGGCGGATGTCAATCACGGCGTCCACGCCTGCTTCCTGGAGGAGATGGATGAATCGCTCAAGAGTCTTTTGAGTGTGGCCAATGGTGTAGATGGTTGGCATCGTTGGCTTCCCGTGCGTGTTCGCCCGGATCTGCAGATCAGAACAGTGAGAGTTGCCGGGGCTCCTTCTCTTCGTCAACCAGGGTGCCATCGGGTTGGATGTGCAGAACGCGGACACCCTGGTCGAGCAGAGCTGGGGTGATCAACTTGTGGCGATGGCACTGGCGATGGTCGCCCTCAGAACACATGATGGCGGCGCGTCGTCCGGCAGCCAGGGCTAACAAGTCAGCAAGCCCCTGTTGGAACGAGTGGCTGGCGCGCATCTCGTCATAATCGGCAACCGCCCCCTCTGGTTTGCCCCCCAGCCGGTCGCCCAGCCATCGATAGGCGATGCCCTCGGCTTCCAGGGCGCGGGCCAGGGTCTCGCGGTTGGCCTGGGGCACGTAGCGGCTGTAGGGACTGCTGCGCACATCGGCCAGAAGCTGGATGCCGTGCTGCCTCAGCAATGCGAGGAAATCTTCCAGCTTGTGGTTGCTATGGCCAGCGGTATAAATAGTGGGCATCAGTCGGTCGTCATCCAGCCGCTACCCGCGGATCGGGGTTCCCCGACTCGGGACCGCCACACTC
>CBDUWJ010000257.1:0-4591 GCA_965370895.1 uncultured Anaerolineae bacterium
TCCGCCCAAAGCAGATCGCTTCACACAAGCTACGCCGGCCGGGGTGCGGCCCAAGTACCGCGGAACGGTCCTCACGTATCCGTAGGGCATGATTGCCCGCAGGTAGTGACGCGAGTAACTGTCGAGTCGTATCGTTGTCGAAACCTGGCAGCTACCTTTTCGCGGGGTCCCGCGAGGAAGCACAGCACCAGTTGTGGCCTCCATTGCCGTTCGGGAGACGTCCTTGTATTCTCCGCAAGTATGGCACCTGTCAAATGACCCAGGTTCCTCCCTGATATGGCTCTCAGATGCGTCCCTGCCGTTTATTGCAGGTGACTAGCTGCGACTTTGGCCAGCGACAGGCCTGCGTGGAATTTGCCACACGATAGGTGAAGGGCCAGGACAGTGGTCCCCTACTGGTCCTGGCCTCTCCCACTTTGAGCGATTCAGAGAATCCCTGTCACTCGGCCTACAGCGATCTGCACAAGCAATCCAGCGAATCCTGGAACATTTGCTGTGTGGTGGCATTGTCGGTCCTGGTGGAGAAATCGTGCTTCAGGCCGTCGTAGGCGTGGAGTTCCTAGGGCATACCCCGTTGCTCCAGCGCCTCAGCCAGCTCCACACTCCGCGAGAAGGGCGACGTCTCATCGGCCTTGCCAGTCGAGGCCTTCCGCGAAGCGGAGGCCTTCCGCGAAGCGGAGGAGGCAGAGGGGAGACAAGCCATCGACATGGTACTTGACACTGTACTTGAACTGCTCGACAGAAATACAACACCGGTGCGCCCTGGCTGCCGGCATTGTGCTATAAGAATGAGAAGAGAATGGGAACGACCGGCGCCTGTGGATGGCTGCAGGACTGTCTACCTGCAAATCAAGCGTCCGTTCTCTCCATAACATGGGCACGAAGCCATTCGGTGAATGCCTTGCGCTCCAGTTCCCCTGCTGCAAGCTGCAAGATGATTTGCTCCTGCTCATCCACTGACGCACCAATCTCGCAGCCGTTCAGAATGAGAAAGACTTCCATTGCTGCGTGTCCGGTCCGCTTGTTCCCGTCCACGAAGGGATGATTCCTGACGAGGGAGAAGCCCAGAGCTGCGGCTTTCTCGGTAATCGAGGGATAGAGATCCTCCCCACTGAACGTCATGCGTGGTTGGGCCAGGGCCGACTCCAACGCTGCCACGCTGTGGATGCCTACTGAGCCTCCAGATCGCTCAACAAGATGGCGGTGAAGCTGGAGAAGCTCGCTGAGGGTCAAATAGCGCATCAAGCTAGCCGTCGATACAGTTCAGCGTTCTTTGTGAGGACGTAATCGACCGCTTGCTCAAAGTCTGCTTCAGGGCGAGTGAGGAGTTCCTCGATACTGACCCGCACGAGTTCCTCCGGCACAACCCCCAACTGCCTGGCCATCTCGTTCAGCTTGACCAAACGCTCCTCGGGCAGCACTACGCTGATGGTTGACATTGCATCCTCCGGTTTCTAGACTCCCTCCGACGATCTGCAGTCATTATAACGTGAAACCAGGCCACTGTCAACGTGACAACGAATGCCCACAGGCCGCTCGTATCAGCAACTGAGGTGACCTGTGAGCGACTGAGACAAGGCACGATAGCTGCATTCTATGGAAGCGGTGGATTCGGGACAAAGCATAACAACCGGGCTTATCACTCACCTTCCAACCATCTGCGCAAACAATCCAGCGAGTCCTGGAACATCCGCTGGGTGGTCTCGTTATCGGCGCTGGTGGAAGAGTAATGGGATAGGCCTTTGTAGGAACAGAACTCGTGGGGACGACCACGGCGATCGAGCTCCTCGGCCGGTTGCACGCTCTGCTCAAAAGGCACCAACTCGTCATCGCGCCCGTGGAGGCCTCCGCTCCGCGGAGGAGGCAGACGGGAGGCAGGCGCTCAAGATGAAACATCATAGTACATTTGCAATGAACGGATCGTGAGAACAAAGCAGGAATAGAATTCGCGGTTTGGGCAGCGCGCGTCCCCCACCGCCTGGCTGCTACCAATCTGGGCTATAGTTTACGGGCGCGCTGGAGCGTCCGGAGCCATCTATCTAAGCCGTTCCAGGCTGCCATCGTTGTACCAGAAGATGGCGCAATCGGAGCAGGACACTTGCTCGATCCATTCTGCAGCCGTATGCTGTGCCGCCTCCGCCTGCAAGTCACGGTCGAGGATGGCATTGAGCGTCCAACCGGGGAGGGATAGATCGCCGGACCAGGGGAAAGCGTTACGGAAAACATAAGCGTGGTGCATATGATCCGGTATTCCGACGAGCCAGACGGGAGCGCCGGATGGGTCTGCAGGCAGATCGGCCAATTGGTCAGCGACCTGCTCCATGACAGATCTGCTCGTGTGGCCGGCCTGTCGCCACCAGTAGGTGCGATAGACAGAGACGACGAGGTTGGCGCTTACCAGCAAGGCCAAGGCAACGACTACCCAGCGTCTGAGCCGGGGTTGGGTTGCCTGTCTCCAGGCAGAAAAGAACAAGATGGACAGGGCCCAGGCCACGCCCATGGTGGACAGGAAGGCAGTGCGGCCGGTGGCGGTGAGGATCACAGGTAGCAGCGAGACCAGGCTCCAGACCAAGGAGAACAGGAGCGCCTTGCGGTGACGGATGCATTGCCTTTTGCGCCTAAGCAGCAGCCAGCCCAGGATGACGAGACCTGTACCAGCCAGACCGACGCTGAGCATGGGTATCCAGGGCGCCTGCCGCCACAGGGGCAGGCTGGTGAGATAGCCATAGTTATCGGGCAGGGCCAGGAGTTCAACGCCCAGGTAGTAGGCCAGGTTGAGGACGATGCGCCCCGGTCCCACGGACATGGAATAGGGGCTGCCGCCTTGCAGGCGGAGAAGGGCAAAGGCTGCGCCAACCAACACAAAGGGGAGCGTCAGGACTAGCGAGCGCCAGTTGGGGCGTGGCCAGGACGGGCTGAACATGATCCACTCCAGAGCTACCAGGGCCAGGGGCATAAACAGCGCCGTTTCCTTGGAGGCGAGGGCTAGCAAGTAGCTGAGCGCGGCGAGGACGAGCCAGGTCCACTTGCTCGAGCGCCTGAAGAGGAGGTAGGCAAGGGTACCCAGCACGACCATGAGCCCGGCCAGGACTTCGTTGGCCGACGCGATCCAGAGCACCGCTTCGGCGTGGGCCCCATGGATGGCAAAGAGAAGGGCCGATAGCAGGCCGATGGCGCGGCGGCCGGTCAGCAACTCACCCACCACGCCCACGGCTATCGCCACCAGAACGTAGAGCAACAGAATGCAGAGATGGTAACCCAGGGGGTTCAGGCCAAAGAGGGCCCAGCACCCCGAGAGAAAGAGGTCAAAGAGGGGGCGGTACCAGCCAAAACGGGCAGCGGTGAACAAGCCTATGCCTTTCTGCCAGGCCAAGAGGTTGCGGGCCAATACTGGCCAATCGTCGGCCACAAAGTGGCTGTTGAGGTTTGGCAGAAACACCAGCGCCGGAACCAAGGCGGCAAGGAGATAGCTTGCGGCGGTCCGGATGAGGGAAAGCGCAGGACGTTTGCGTCCCCTGTGTTCGATCTGCCCTTGGCTTTCTGACAAAGGTATCGTCATGCTCTGTCCTGTGCACTCGGCGTTTTCGTTTACTGTGCCGTGCGCTGGATGTGGCTGCGGACGCGGTCCGGGATTCTAGCCTGAAGCCTCCCTCGATCCCCCTGCAGACAGGAGGCAAGCCAGGCGATGCTTGGCTAGTAGTCTGCGATCTGACGACCTACCCCGTTGTGGTCTTGGATCAGATGACACTGTCTGTTCAGAATCCCAGTAGAGATTGCCGTCGACAAAACCTATCATTTCGGCATCTTTTCCCATCCCAGGCTAGCTACAAAGTCCTTCCTACTCGTTTTCCAGTGATCTTTGCAGGCACTCGAGTGAGTCCTGAAACATCTGCTGTGTGGTGGCATCATCGGCGCTGGTGGAGAAATAGTGCTTCAGGCCGTCGTAGTCGTAGAATTCGTGGGGGTGCCCCCGGCGGGTTAGCTCCTCGGCCAGTTGCACGCTCTGCTCAAAGGGTACTAGTTCGTCGTCGCGCCCGTGGAGCAGGCAAAGGGGGGGTAGGCCCTCCAGATGGAAAATCGTGGAGTACTTGAAATAGAGCTCAGGGGAGCTATTTGGGAAGCCCAGGGCCACAAGCGCCTGGCCAAAGGGTGGGCGAGTATGGGCCGTGCCCATCTCTACATCATGGCGAAAGGCAAAGCCATCGGCCATGCCGCCCAGCACCAGTGCCACGTCCACCTGGTCGGTTAATCCCAGCAATCGGTAGGCATGCAGCGAGGTGAAGCTGGCGCCGATAAGACCAAGGCGAGCCGGGTCGGCGCGGGAGGGGATCCGGCCCTGGCGCAGGTATTCCAGGGCGGTCAGCAGGTCGACAGCGCCGCCGTCGAGGTCGGTGCCGCGCAGGGGATAGCAGGCCACCACGCTGAACCCCTCGGCGGCGAAGGGAACCGAGATGATCTCCCATCCGAGCACTGGCCCTGGCAGTACGAGGAGTAGTGTCGGGAATGGACCATCACCCTCCACCGGCTCGTAGAGGTAGCAGTCGTTCACCCTCAGTCCGGACCGTTCAAAGCTGAATCGGGTGCGCTGGGC
>CBDUWJ010000258.1:0-4587 GCA_965370895.1 uncultured Anaerolineae bacterium
GTGGGCCAGGAAATCTATTATGACGTAATGGTACCGGATGCGTCCCTCGCCATCATGTACCACCTTGTCCACTATGGCGGCCACTTCCCCCAACTCTACCTGCAATCCCGTTTCCTCCAGCGCCTCGCGCCGCGCGGCGTGGCGCACCGTCTCCCCCAGCTCAACAGCCCCGCCGGGAAAGGTCCAGAGCCCCTTGGACGGCTCCTTGTCCCGCCGGACCAGGGCGACGCGGTCGCCCGTGATCCGGTCGCTCTTGCGGATGATCACACCCACGGCGACAATGGGGGTTTCCGGGTATTCGCGCTTCATCTCATTCTCCTTGCTCCACCGCAGTGCATGGGCTGGTCTGACACAGGCTATGATAGCAGGCGAGGGTGCTTTTGTCAACGCAGATTCAACCCCCTGGTGCGGCCGCCCCACAGTCCAGACGCCACGTCGTGGGAAGCGACTCCGGCATCGCCCTGTTCTTCACCGCAGAGGGCTCGAATCCGCGAATACCATAAGCGTTTCTGCTCCGACAGGCATAATCAGTGCTTTTCCAAGCTTCTTCACTAGAATTTACCTGCTTTGCATCAGCACAGCCTCCCAAAGGATGGGGCCTGATTGACAAAATCCCCACCATGTGCTAAACTTGCACTGTGATGCCTGCCTGCAGACCACACAAATGAAGGCAATAGAGTTTGATGTCAGCGTGCCGCGCTATGTGCTCGGTAAGACGCTGGGTACCCTGTACAAGCCGTTCTTCTGGAGCGGCTTTTCGTGTTTGCGCTACGGCGACGTCGCCGAGCCAGCATTGCCAGGCCCCGATTGGGTCAAGATCGAAACCCATTATGGCGGTATTTGCGGTTCCGATTGGGGTCTGATCCACCTGCACGATAGTCCATACCTCTCGCCTTTTGGTTCCGACCGATTCGTCGTGGGTCACGAGAATTTGGGCACGATCACCGAGGTAGGGTCGCAAATTACGGGCTGGTCCGTGGGCGAACGGGTGATTGCCGACCTTATGCTGCCCTGCGCCGCCCGCGGCTACGCCGATCCCTGCCCAGCATGCACGCGGGGGGACTATAACCTGTGCTACCATTTCGCCGAAGGGGCGCTGTCGCCCGGCACGATCCTCGGTTCCTGCGCCGACACGGGCGGAAGCTGGGGACCGGTTTACGTCGCGCACCAGTCCCAATTGGTGCGCGTGCCGGAAAACGTCTCTGACGAGAACGCTATCCTCCTTGACGCTTTCTGCTCGGCTCTGCATCCCATCCTGCGCCACTTTCCAGAGGATGATGACACGGTGCTGATACTGGGCGCGGGGACGATCGGCTTGTGCGCCATAGCCTCGCTGCGGGCGCTCGGCAGCCAGGCGAGGGTCCTGGTCCTGGCCAAGTATCCCTTCCAGGGCGAACTTGCCCGTCACTATGGCGCCGACGAGGTTGTGTACTGGGGCCGAGATCAGGACCATTACCAGGCCCTGGCCGAGTTCATGGGAGCCAAGATCTATCATCCGATCCTGGGCAAACCCGCCCTGGTGGGCGGGGCAAACATAGTGTACGAATGCGTGGGCAGCAGCGGCAGCGTGGACGATGCCCTGCGCCTGACCCGGGCGGGCGGCAAGGTTATCCTGGTGGGGCTGGTCGCAGTGCCCAAGGGGGTGGACTGCACACCTATCTGGTTCCACGAATTGACCGTGGTGGGCTCCTACGCGGTGGCCATGGAGACCTACCAGGGTCGTAGAATGCGCACCTACGAGGTGGGTCTCGAGCTGATGGCCCAGGGAAAGCTGGATCTGACTCCACTGTTGACCCACAAGTTTCGGCTGGCCGAGTACCGGCAGGCTTTCCGCACACTATCGACGAAAGGGGCAAGCAGGGCGTTGAAGGCGGTGTTTACCTATGAATGAGAGACCTGATCTCGTTCTGGTCACTGGAGCCAATGGCTTCATCGGCTCGCACCTGGTCGAAGCGCTGCTGGCGCGCGGCTACCGGGTGCGATGCATGGTGCGGCCCACCAGCGACCTGACCTTCATCCGCAACCTTCCCGTGGAATGGGTCCATGCCGACCTGCAGGATACCAAGAGCCTTGGCCCGGCGTGCCAGGGAGTGAATGCCGTCTGCCACTGCGCAGCGCTGACCCGAGCGTTGGACAGAGAAACTTTCATGCGCGTCAATACCCAGGGTACCGAGATCCTGGCACGGGCCTGCCTCGAGGTGAACCCCGACTTGCAGCGATTCGTCTACGTCTCCAGCCACGCGGCGGCGGGGCCTTCCCTGGCGGCGGATCACTTTGTGGACGAGCTGAGCCTGCCCCAACCCGTCACCTGGTACGGCCAGAGCAAACTGGCGGCCGAGCGACTACTGCTCGCCCTGGGCGACAGGTTGCCGCTGACTATTGTTCGCCCCGCGTCGGTCTTGGGGCCGCGCGATGTGGACTTTTACACCTATTTCGCCCTGGTGAATCGCGGCCTGAGCCTGCAAGTGGGCCGGAAGGAGCGCCGCGTCAGCCTGATCTATATCCGCGACCTGGTGCGGTTGATCCTCCTTGCCCTGGAGAGTGACACGGCACGGGGAGAGATCTACTTCGGCTGCAACCAGGCGCACAGCTTCGCTGAGTTGTCCGAGGCGATTGCCGGCGCCTTAAGAAAACGGACCCTGCGCATACGTCTGCCCGAGGCGGCACTGACACCGCTGGTCTTGTGGTCCGGGGTGAAGGGGCGAGTGACCGGACGCCCGACCCGGCTCAACGACCAGTGGATTCTGGGCATGCGGCAGCCTTACTGGCTCTGTTCCGGAGAAAAGGCCCGGCGAGAGCTGGGTTTTTCAGCAGAGTATGAGCTGGAGACGGCGGTCCGAGAAACCGCGAACTGGTATCTGGAAAGCGAGTGGTTGTAGGATGCTTGGTCGGATCTCCCATCGGAACCTGCTGATCGTTATTGCTGTCTGCAACCTGGTGCTGTGGGTGGCCGTGGCTGCGGCCGTGGGACTGGTTGTCAGCGACAAAGTGGATCTGGGTGTGGAGACCCTTATCCGCGAACGGCAGGCCACAGTCGTAGTAATATGGGAACAAGCGGTCGCCAGGACCTCAAAGGCAACAGCTATCCCCACGGTTCTCGCCACGGATCCCACGCCAGTCAAAACTCGCGTAGCGAGGGCAGGCATTACCAGGGAGGCACTGGTCAGAACCCCGGCTGCGACCGCGCCGTCTGCTGCTATCACCGCCCCGCGTCCTAGGACTATGCCATCGCCCACACGCCCTGTTCGGCCCAATCGAGACCAGACCTCGCGTGCCGTGCCAACGCCGTCCCCCACACGCCCAATTGGGCCCACGCAAGATCAGCCCTCGCGTACCACGCCAAAGCCGTCCCCCACGCCCAGACAGCCCACTCCACTGCCCACAGAGACGCCGGTCCGCAGCCCACTTTTGATGTCAGAACCCACGTTCAACAACCTGACGCGTATGGGCCAAGAGATGAACCGCTCGGCCGAGGGACGGCCCGTGCAGATCAGGTACAGCGAGGCGATGCTGAACCACGAGATCCAAACCTGGGTCCAGAAGGACGAAAGCTTGCCCTACCGCAACGTGCACGCGGACTTGAAACGCGGTGGTGCAGTCGTAACCGCCGATGTGACGGTCTTGGGCTTTGAGGTGGACGTCGAGATAGTGGGCACCGTGGAGGTCAGGGATTGCCGGCCTCACATGGAGATCCAGTCCATTTCGATGGCGGGAGTTTTGACACCTGGCTTTGTCAAGGATCGGGCCAAAGAGACGCTCCTGGAGGCGCTGAATTGGTATCCGGCCGACTATCCCCTCTGCCTGCAGCAGATCGTGCTCGAGGAGGAACGGGTGACGGTGTATGGCTACCGTCGTTGAAGGAGAAGCTGCGTGAAAGCCGTTGTGTTTGGCGGTCAGCCGGAGGGTCACAATCAGCTCCGACTGGCCGTTGATTATGTAGACCCTGAGCCGCCGCCCGGCGAGGTGCGCGTACGGACGACTCTGGCCGGCATCTGCAACACTGACCTGGAGGTTGTCCGGGGCTATGCCGGATTTCGGGGTGTGCTGGGCCACGAGTTCGTCGGAGTAGTAGACCAAGCCGAGAACCCTCAGCTCATCGGCCGGCGGGTGGTGGGCGAAATCAACGCCTCTTGCGGTGGGTGCGAAACGTGTCGCGCTGGACGGCCAACCCATTGTCCGAAGCGGACCGCCCTGGGCATCCGGGGAAGAGATGGCGCGCTCGCCGAGCTCTTTTGCTTGCCGGAAGAGAATCTACACCTGGTGCCAGCAGGGATGCCCGACGAAGTGGCGGTGTTCGCAGAGCCGCTGGCCGCCGCGTGCCAGGTGTTGGCCCAGGTCCACGTGCAGCCCACCGATCGTGTGGTGGTCTTGGGCGATGGTAAACTGGGGCTGCTGATCGCCCAGGTGTTGGCCCTGACCGGCTGCGATCTGCTGGTCGTAGGCCGGCATCCCGAAAAACTGGCGATCCTGGCCGCGAGGGGTATTCCATCGCAGGTCGGAGAGCAGGGTCTTGCAGGCAGCGCCGACATGGTGGTAGAATGCACCGGTCGGGCCGAAGGCTTTCAGACGGCGCGACGGCTGGTGCGT
>CBDUWJ010000259.1:0-4586 GCA_965370895.1 uncultured Anaerolineae bacterium
CTTGCCGGGCTGGGCACCGCAGTACTGGCAGGCATAGTGGTCGCGGGCCATCACCGTTCGGCGGGAGACG
Organism: uncultured Anaerolineae bacterium; assembly: GCA_965370895.1. GTDB lineage: Bacteria > Chloroflexota > Anaerolineae > JAAYZQ01 > JAAYZQ01 > CBDUWJ01. Next base: position 71 of record CBDUWJ010000259.1, read on the forward strand.
GGCAGCGCAAAGCGGCGGGGAATGCGGACAAAGTACACCAGGCGAATGACGAGGGGCACCGGCAAGGCCAGCCGTTCGGAACGCAGCCAGGCCTCGGCTGCCTCGACGATCTGCGCCTTCTCTTTGAGGAGGAGGAGTACCGCACGACGCACCGAGACGACGTTGAGCGGCTCGTAGGTTGCGTTCAAGACCAACACGTGGTTCATGGACCGCGGTTCACTCCCTTCGCCACTGCAGGGGACAGGCCATCAAGAGACCTGCCCAGTGGGCCCTGCAGGATTCGAACCTGCGACCAACCGGTTATGAGCCGGTCGCTCTGCCGCTGAGCTAAGGGCCCGGCAGGCTCGGGGGCGAGGATTTGAACCTCGATATAGGGTTCCAAAGACCCTTGTCCTGCCATTAGACGACCCCCGAACGCCTGGTCGGGGGGTATTCTAGCACAAGCGTGGAAAATGGTCAAACCGGACTGCAGGGTGACGCCAGACCACCCGGTGCCAGCCAGCAAACCGGCATCTTCCACTCTGTTGCCTGAGGAATTCAACGCGCAAACTAAATAAATTCAAGGTACTATGCAACAATCATGAGTTCAGACTTGACAAATCTTTGATACTATGTTAGAATAATCAAGGTTAAGGTTAATAATTCTTAATACCGTGGCAGTCTACCAGTCTGTGGTGTCAGGCGCCTGAGGGAGCAGTGCCAAGATCCGGATCTGGTGGCCAAACAGGAATTACAAAGGAGGTAAACAAATGTATCCAGTACTAGGAAAATGTCCAGTCTGTGGAGATACGCTGTCCGTAGCCCGGCTCCACTGCCGGACCTGTGACTCGACCCTGGAGGGGCAGTTCAGCCTGGGCCGCTTCTACCAACTCTCACCGCAGCAGTTGGCCTTCGTCGAGACCTTTATCCGCTGTGAGGGCAAGCTGACACGCCTGCAGGAAGAATTGGGCATGTCCTATCCCACCGCCCGGGCGCGTCTGACCGAGGCGATCCGGGCCTTGGGTTATGAGGTCCGTGAGGAGCCAGAGCCGGTCTCCGACGAGGAGCGCAAGACGATCTTGGGGCAACTGGCGGCCGGCGAGCTCTCGTCGGAAGCAGCGGTGGAACTACTGAAAGGCAAATAGGAGGGAGCATATGTTCGAGAGACGGATCCAGGTGCAGGAAGGAGATCGACTCACGCTGGTCGAAATGACCCAGGACGTGGTGCTCGTTGGCGGAGACCAGGCCGACGTTTTGATCCGATTGCGCGATGGCCAGGAGGAGGACCTTGGGATCGAAGTAACAGAGGCCGGTCCAGCCATGTCAGTCCGGGCGGCCTGCGAGGTGCAGGTGCCGACCTGGCTGCCCGTTACGGTCCGCCAGGTAGCGGGAAATCTGAAAGTAAGGGGCTTGGCCGACCTCAATGCCGAGCAGGTGCGCGGTAACCTGAAGCTAGACAGGGTCAGCCAGGTGGTCATCGCCGAGGTCTATGGCAACCTGAAGGCCAATGCCACGGGGTCGCTACGACTGGTAGGCACCATCTATGGCAATGCGAATCTGCACGCTGTGCAGGCCATCGACCTGCAGAACGTTCGGGGCAACCTGCAGACCAGGGTGTCGGACCACTTGCGCGCGTCGCGCATCAGTGGCAACCTGCAGGCCAGGGAGATCGGCGGCCCGCTGGATGTAGATCAGGTGGGCGGCAATGCTCAGCTCAAAGGCGTCTCCGGGAGCCTGACGCTGGACCAGGTCGCGGGCAACTTGGTGGCCAAGAACCTCACCGGCGGGGCCAGGGTGCCCCGCATAGGGGGCAATCTGGTGTTGAATGGCGACCTGGGCGCCGGCACCACCTATCAGTTCAAGGCGGACGGCAACGCCACACTGCGGCTGTCCGAGGGGGCCGGGGCTCACTTGACTTTGCGGAGCGCAGGCAAACTACTCTCATCGGTGGCGTTGGCGGCCGAGGAACGGGACGGCGATACGCTGACCGGCACCCTGGGCGATGGCGGGGCCGAGATTGTGATCGAGGCAGATGGCAACGTCATGCTGGGAGGTGCCCAGCCGGCGATCGGCGCTGAGATCGGCGTAGAGATCTCCCGACAGGTGCAAGAGAGCCTGCGCGCCATCGACCTGGAAGCCATCGGGCGGGAGGTGAGCGGGGAGCTGGAGGCGGCCATGTCGCGCCTGCGGGTCAAGCTGGAGAGCGCAGATTGGGATCGCATCGGCCATCAGTCCCAGCACGCCGTGGAGAGGGCTATGGACCGGATGCAGCGGGACATGGATCGCATGGTCGAAAAGGCCGCGCGCCGCCAGGCACGGTTGGAACACAAGGCAGAAAGACAAGCGCGTCGCTCTGAACGGTTGGAGCGCAAGGGCAAACGGGAGATGCAACGCCAGCCAGAGTCGGAAGTCGAGGCAGATCGGCTGGACTGGCTGCCTGGAGAGGCCGCCGAGCCTGTCCTGAGCGTCGCCGAAGGCCCGGTGGAACCCCAGCCGAACCTGGACGAGGAACGACTGAGCATCCTCAAGATGGTCGAGCAGGGACAGATCACGCCCGTAGAAGCCGAGATGTTGCTGGATGCACTAACATAGCACGGAGAGTTTCGTAGTTGAGCAATGCTCGGCGCGGGCTCTCGCCCCGCCAAGCAGAGATGGCCCTTCCCAGGGCGACGGAGAATGGAAGCACCTTAACAGCCATCTAGGGCGGACGTGTCGAATTCTGTTGCATGTGCTATAATAGGGCGATTACCTTGACAACGTCGACACGTGCTCATTGTGGGGCTGCTTGGTTATCTGCCCCGGACTAGCACAAGATGCCATCCTGCGCTACCAGGGACCGCCCGTTTTGGGGATGTGATGTTGTTGAGCTACCCATGGCGTTCGAAGGAAACATGGCGATCACGGCAGCAGCAGAAGCAACACTCCAAATCCACAGCGGCCTGCGGCGGATGGATCCCACGCGGGACCTGGGGACGATTGCAGATCTCATCGCCGAGGCCTTTGCGCACGAGCTAGACGAGCGCGGCCGGGAGGCCCTGCGCGAGATGCGCTGGATGGCACGCATGTCGCCCCTGGTCTGGTGGTGGGCGCAGGCTGACCCCTCCTTCTCCGAGTCGTTCAACGGTTTTGTCTGGGAAGAGGCTTCGTCGACTGGCCAAGCGCCTTACCCGGCGGGGAAAGGGCAGCAGATCGTGGGCAACGTCAGCCTGAACCGGGCGCCGGGCAGCCACGGGCGATGGATCGTCTGCAACGTCGCGGTCCGCGCCGGGTACCGGGGGCGTGGCATCGGCCGGCGGCTGACCGAGGCGGCCATCGTCGAGGCACGAGACCTGGGAGCGCGGGGAGTCGTGATCCAGGTGTACGAGGACAATGTCCCTGCCCTACAGTTATACACCGACCTGGGCTTCCACGGGGCCGCGGGGGAGACCGGCTTGCGGCTGGAGGCGGTCAAACCGGTGGACCTCGTGGATGCCGCAGGCTACAGCCTCCGGGCCTGGCGACCAGCCGACGGGCAGGATGCATACGACCTGGCCCGGCTGGCTACGCCATCGGCGCAGCAGTGGGTGAGGCCGGTACGCTCGGCCCGGTACCGGATGGGCTGGTTGACGCGTGTGCGACAGGGGGTCGGCGACCTGCTGCGTGGACAGCGCGTGTACCGCCTGACAGCGCTGAGGGAGGACCGGCTGGTGGCCATGGTGACGGTGACGGCAACCGCGCGGCAGGGTGATCATCGCTTGGAGCTGTTGGTGCATCCCGACCACGCTGGCCGGGTGGAAGCCTCCCTCATCAGCCGGGCGCTGCATATGCTGGCCGCTGTCCCGCCAAAGCCGGTCAGGGCCACAGTCGACCCGGCGCAGGGTGCTGTCCTGGAAGTGCTGAGCGATTATGGCTTCAAAGAGGGACGGACCCTGTTGACGCTGAGGCAAGATTTTGCGTAGAGGACAAGGAATGCAAACCGGCAAGGGTGTATACGGCCGGCTCTTCCGCAACCGGAACTTTGTTGCGCTGTGGCTGGGCCAGACGGTGTCGTTCATAGGCGATTACTTTTACTTCCTCGCCATTCCCATCATGGTGGAGAGGCTGACGGGATCGGCGCTGCAGGTGGGGCTGGCGGTCATCGCCAGTGCGCTGCCGATGCTGCTGCTGGGACCGGTGGCCGGAGTCTTTGTGGACCGCTGGGACCGCAAGCGCACGATGATCATCTCCGACCTGCTGCGGGCGCTGCTAGTACTACTCTGCCTGCTGGTACGGACGCCAGATCAGGTGTGGATCTACTACGTCGTCGCCTTTTTGATGTCCTGTGTCAGCCGCTTCTTCTTCCCGGCGCAGAACGCCGCGCTGCCTCTTATCGTTCCTGACAAGGACGAGCTCCTGACAGCCAACGGTTTGATGCAGATCGTGCAAACGGCAGGTCTCCTCATCGGGCCGGCCCTAGCAGGTTTCTCCATCGGTCTCTGGGGTGCGCAGGTGGCCTTCCTCGCGGATTCGGCGACCTATCTCGTCTCGGCAGTGGCCATCACGACGATGACAATCCCCA
>CBDUWJ010000260.1:0-4579 GCA_965370895.1 uncultured Anaerolineae bacterium
TGAGAAGGACCGCCTGCGCCGGGAGTTACTGGGTGTGCTGCTACTGGAAAGCACTCGGCCGTCTGCCTTTGACCGGCACGACGTCGAACTCCTGGAAGCCCTGGCTCAGGAAGCTGCAATGGCCATGCAGAACGCCACCCAGCGCCAGAAGCTCCAGTCACTGCACCAAACGCTACAGGATGAACAGGAACGGCGGGTCGCCGCCGAGAAATGGACGGTGATGGGCCAGGCAGCCACGGCCCTTGCCCACCGTATCAACAACCTGATAGGCATTGTGCCCGCCAGCACCAGCGAGATCCGGCGCGCATTGGCCGGACTGGAGATCCCGCAGGATGACCGGGCGTGGATCGAAACCAACCTGGACCGCATCGAGCGCAACGGACGCTTCATTCTTAGAATGGCCGATGCGCTGTTCCGGCCCTTTCAGGAATCTGGGCCGAGAGCACAGTTCGACGTCAATCGCCTGATGAATGAAGCTCTGCAGGCTGCCAATCTGGGGCCCAGTATCCAGGTGTGCCGGGACTATGGTGAGGAACTCCCCACGGTGGAGAGCAACTCGTTGCTCGTAGATGTCTTTTTGGAGTTGATCGTCAACGCCCGCAAGTCAATGAAAGACCATCCTCGGAGTTGCCTTGAAATGCGCACGCGCATGGAGATAGAGCCGATCTCCGGGTCGGCGGCTGGGCCGTGGGTGATCATTGAGGTCAGCGACACCGGGAAGGGTATCACCCCGGAGAAAATGGCCCACCTGTGGGACATGTTCCATCAGAGCGCCGACGGTCTGGGGTTCGGGCTGTGGTGGGTGCGCACCTTCATCGAGCGCCAGGGAGGAACGATCGTGTGTGACAGTAGCCCGGGCGCGGGCGCGACCTTCACCGTCCGGCTGCCAGCCTATCCGGGCGTGGGCTGATCGGGTGCGGATGGCTGTTTGAAGCGAAACCTGCTGTCAGAGGAGGAGAGGCATGCGGGGCAAGATCCTGATTGTCGAAGACTATGCAGATTGGCGGGAACTGCTGAGCGGCCTGCTGCAGCGTGAAGGCCACCAGGTCACAGCGGTGGCCACGCTCCAAGAGGCGCGCGAGTATATTGGCGCATCCAAGGACCTGGATCTGGCCATCCTGGACATCCGACTGGTTGAGACAGATGAAACCAACGAAGATGGGATGAATCTGCTAGCCGAAATCCGTGAGCTCCAGGCTTTCCCAAATGCGGTGATACCACGAGTGATCATGATCACTGGTCATGGGACGATGGAGAGCCAGCGAAGGGCCTTCCGCGAGTTTCAGGCTTTCGATTTTTTCCGCAAGGAGCAGTTCGACTCGGAGGAATTCAGGCAGGGCGTCCGCGAGGCGGTGGAACAGGCTGCTCGCGAGCGGAAAGGCCAGAAGGAAAGCGACTATATGCGTGGCCATCGTTACGAGACGTGGCAGCGCGAGCAAAGCCACTAGCAATCAGCCACGACCTTCCAGAGTAGGCGTTGTCAACGGCCAGACAACTTTTCGTTGGCAAAGCCGAAGGTCGGAGGCTGCTTGCGCCGATGCAGCATCAACCAATGCTGCCTGCTGCAGAGAGCAGGCTTGAACAGGAGGGACAAGTTGCCTACGGACAATCTGCGCATTGGCGTGTTTGTGTGTGACTGCGGCTCAAACATCGCCGGTGCGGTGGACACGGAAGCAGTACGCGTGTACGCCGAGAGTCTGCCCAACGTGGTCGTGGCGGTGGGAAACAAATATACATGTGCCGATCCAGGACAGCAGGAGATCCAACGGACGATCTACGAACACAACCTGAACCGGGTAGTCGTGGCCTCCTGCTCGCCAACCTCATACGAGGCCATCTTTCGCCAGTGCATCGAGGGTGCCGGGCTCAATCCCTACGTGCTGGAGATGGCCAACATCCGCGAGCACTGCTCGTGGGTAACCCCCGGCGACCGGCAGGCGGCCACGAAAAAGGCGAAAGGCATCGTCAAGGTGGCGGTGGCACGTGCTCGCTGGCTCTATCCCCAGGACGAGGAGCAGATCGCGGTCACCCACGCGGCGCTCGTCATCGGCGGTGGAGTGGCGGGCATGCAGGCCGCCCTCGACCTGGCCGACTCGGGTCAAACGGTCTACCTGGTGGAAAAGAAGCCGTCCATTGGCGGCATCATGGCCCAACTCGACAAGGTCTACCCCGACATCGAGTGTAGTATATGAATTCTCGGCCCCAAGATGATGGATGTCGGTCGACATCCCAACATTGAGCTACTGGTCTACTCGGAGGTCGAAGACGTTAGGGGCTATGTGGGCAATTTCAAGATCCGTATCCGGAAGAAAGCTCGCTACGTGGACGAGAACGAGTGCACCTCGTGCGGCGATTGCGCTGCTGTGTGCCCCGTGGTCGTGCCTGACGAATTCCAGGTGGGGCTGGGCAGCCGGAAAGCGGTTTATATCCCCTTCCCCCAGGCTGTGCCCTCGGCCTACATCGTGGCGGCCGACGAGTGCCTGGGCCAAAACCCCATCGCCTGTGGCAAGTGCATCGAGGCCTGTGAGAAGAAATGCATCGATTTCGACATGCAGGACGAGATCCTCGATATTGATGTCGGGACCATCATCGTCGCCACCGGCATGGACGTGTACGACCCCACGGCGCTGGATGAATATGGCTATACGCGCTTTCCAAACGTCATCACCAGCATGGAGTTCGAGCGCTTGGTCTCCACCGGTGGCCCCCTGGGAACGCATTGGGGCAGGCCCGGCGATCTGACACGGCCCAAACGCGTCGGCTTTGTGCAATGTGTGGGCTCGCGGACTGTGGATCCGGAGCGGGGCAACCCCTACTGCTCCAACGTGTGCTGCATGAACACAGTCAAGGAGGCTCAATACCTCAAGGACAACTATCCCGACACCGACATCACGGTCTTTTACATGGACATGCGGGCCTTTGGCAAAGGGTTCGAGGAGCTCCTGATGCGCAGCAAGAGCAACGGCGTGCGCTACCTCCGCGGCCTGCCGGGAGAGGTGCGCCAGAGTCCCGATAACGGCAACCTGTGGGTCACCGTAGAAAATACTACGGCCAGTCGCCTGGAGGTCCACGAGTTCGACATGTTGGTGCTGGCCGTGGGAGCCACCCCGTCCACCGACACTGAGACGATCCGCCAATTGGTCAGCCTGTCCAGATCGTCCAGTGGCTTTCTGAAGGAGGCCCACGCCAAACTGCGGCCGGTGGACACGCCCACCAAGGGAGTCTATATCGCTGGGGCTGCCGAGAGCCCCAAGGACGTGCGGGAGAGCGTCACCCAGGCCAGTGCGGCCGCTTCGCGGGCCTCCATCCTGCTGAACAAGAGCCGGTTCTCGGTGGAAGCCATCACCGCTGTAGTGGACGAAGACCTCTGCAAGATGTGTGGTCAGTGTGCCCCCGTCTGCCCCTTTGGGGCCATCACCTGGCAGAAAAAACAGGTAGCCATCGTGACAAGCGCGGCGTGCACCGGGTGTGGCACCTGTGCCGCGGAATGCAAATTCGGCGCCATCGAAATGCGTCACTTCTCGGACCAGGCCATCTATGCCCAGATCGACGCGATCCTGGAGGAGGAGCCTCTGGACAAGATCGTCACTTTCGCCTGCAACTGGTGCTCGTACGCCGGCGCCGACACGGCCGGCGTGAGCCGCATGGCCTACCCGCCCAACGCCCGCATCATCCGTACTATGTGCTCAGGCCGGGTGAATCCCGAGTTCGTGTGGTACGCCTTTCAGAAAGGTGCGCCGGTGGTACTGGTGTCCGGCTGCCACTATGTAGATTGCCACTACATCGACGCCAACCGCAGCACGGTGCGGCGCACGGATGGCCTGTGGGACGGAATGCAAAAGGCGGGCCTGCGCCCTGAACGGCTACAGCTCGAATGGTGCTCCGCGGCGGAGGGCCCACGCTGGCAGACTATCATGGGAGAGGCAGAGAAAATGCGCCTGAGCGTGGCGCCGGAAGAGGTGGAGAATACCCGTGAGGTGCTGATCAAGGCCCGTGTGCCCAGCCCACGCAACCCCAAACCGCGCGACATAGACCAACCAGCCGAGTTCGCCTGCATGCGGTGTGGGTTCCAGTGGGCGGGCGTTCTCAGGATCGAAGAACGCACCTGCCCCCAGTGCCGCTCGAACAGCGTAAGGTGGCTGCGGGCCAGCAGGTAGCCTCAGGGGAGAAGCGACATGGATGATCCGATTCTGCTGAACCAGGTGACAACAACGTATGTCGGCGACCAACGAGTGCGTATGGTGGCAGGGGGTCGCAGCTTTGAGGCCGATCAGCGGACGCAAGTGGACCGGCCCGGCGCCGGCTTCTGTCCTTTGGAACTCGTGGCGGCAGCACTGGGGGCCTGAATGGTGCTTACCATGGCGGCGGTCGCCGACAACAAGGGCATGGTAGTCACCAGGCTGGTAGCCTCTATTGAGGGCCGCACCGAATTCATGGGCCGACAGGCCAGCACCCACTTTACCAGCTATCTGGACCTGGGCGAGGGGTTGACTTCTCGCGAGCAGCGCATCCTGTACAACTCGGCCCGGCAGTGTGAGGTGCACAAGATGCTGATGGGTGAAATCACGTTCGAAGAGCA
>CBDUWJ010000261.1:0-4575 GCA_965370895.1 uncultured Anaerolineae bacterium
AGGCTCAATTATAGCACCCTCTGGGCTGGCGGCAAGCCTGACCGCTGCCATTGCGATAAGGAGCAACGGGCGCCGGCTTGCTGTGAGTGGTCTGTTGTGCTATACTATTCGTCGTGGCCGGCTTGATCGTTGCACCCCAGTGGGAACGGCTCAGCGTCGAGGACCTCCGCGGCACCGTGATGGTGATTGGCGCTTCGGACACGGGAAAATCCACGCTAGCTTGCTATCTGTTCCAGAAGCTGTGCCGTCACGGGGTTCATGCCGCCTATCTCGATGCCGACCCGGGGCAGAGCACCCTGGGCCTGCCCACCACGATGAACCTGGCGCTGGCGAGCGAGCCGGGTGATGATCGTTTTCCACCGCTGGGTCCGCGGGCGGCCTACTTTGTGGGGGCCACTACACCCCGGGGACACATGTTGCCCAGCGTGATCGGCGCCTACCGGCTCCAACAGAAGGCGCTGGCCCTGGGCGCCGGAGCGGTTGTGGTGGACACGACCGGGCTCGTCGACAGGGCGCAGGGGGGCAAGGCGCTCAAGCAGTGGAAGGTCGAGCTGCTGGCGCCGGGCGTAGTGATCGGCCTGCAACGGGGCCGGGAATTGGAACCGATCCTTTCGCCACTGCGCCGCGATGGCCGGGTCCGGTGTGCCGAGTTTCGTGTCGCGCCGCACGTGGTGCAGCGATCTCGCGAGGCGCGCATCGCCCGGCGGCGGGAACGGCTGGCCCGCTACTTTGAGGGAGCCCAGCCCCACGTGGTGGCGTTGCGAGGGGTTGCCGTCTACGACCTGGAGCGGCTGGCCGCTGGAGCGCTCCTGGCTTTTCAAGATGCCGAGGGATTTGCCCTGGGCCTGGGCGCTGTAGAGCAGGCTGACCGCCCGGACGGGACGATCATCGTCCATACGCCGCTCACCACCCTGGATGGAGTGACCAGCATGCGCTTGGGCGCTGCTCGTTGGGATGTAGTCAATCAGCGGGAAGTGCAAGAGGGTTCATCCTTCCGCCGGCCGAGCTAACACCTGGATTCTGAATCCCCCAGCGACGACCGGCGGCGAGGTGACGACTGGCTTGGGGAGTAGTGCCACTTCCCCATCTATCAGTGGGGGCTTGAACAGCATCATGTCCCTATTGGATGCACCATAGAGATCATGAAACCAAGACTGCGAGAGGTTGAAGCCCAATCCATTCAACACCAGGGGCAGCCATGGGTGTTGCTTCGCGATCCTCTGGACCTGAGCGACGGGGCGATCGGGGTCCCCCGCGCGCTGGCGCCGTTGCTGGGGTTGATGGACGGGACCCGCGACGAGGCGGCCCTGGAGGCGGCGCTGGTGGTCCGCACCGGCGTGCGGCTGGCGCCGGGCCTGCTGTCGAAACTCCTTACCGACCTGGACGAGGCGTGCCTGCTGGAGAACGACCACTTTGTCGCAGCCAGGGCATCTGCGGTGCGGGCCTGGCGGGCAGAGCCCTCCCGTCCCTTGGGCCTGGACGACTCCGGTTTTCCCACCGATCCTGACCAGGCCGCAGCTCACCTGCAGAGCTACGTGGATGCTCTTCCGCCCCTCCGACCCGCTGCGGAGGACAGGCCGGTTCGGGGTGTGGTCAGTCCTCACATCGACTATCAGCGCGGTGGGAGTGTCTATGCCCAGGTGTGGCGCGCGGCGGCCCGGGCAGCCCGCGAGGCGGAGCTGGTCGTCATCTTTGGCACCGACCACCGGGGCAGCCCTGGCACGCTGACCCTGACGCCCCAGTCGTACGCCACGCCCTGGGGTGTGTTGCCTACCGATGGTCAGATCATCGATGCATTGGCAACCGTGCTGGGGGAGGAAGCCGCCTTTGCCGAGGAGCTGCACCACCGGGGCGAGCACTCTATCGAACTGGCCGCGGTGTGGCTCCACCATGTCCGGGATGGACAGCCGGTGCCGATTGTGCCCATCCTGTGTGGCAGCTTTGCTCGTTTTGTGAGCGGAGAGGGCGACCCAGCGACCTACGAGCCCTTTGCCGCAGCGCTCGACGTATTACACGAGGTGCTGGCAACCCGGCGGACACTGGTGGTCGCGGCAGCGGACCTGGCACACATGGGCCCAGCCTTTGGCCACTCCTACGGGCTGGATGGCATTGCGCAAGCGCAGATGCGCCGTGCCGACGAGCGGCTGTTGGAAACGGTCCACGCCGGGGATGGAGCAGCCTTTTTCGAGGAGTTGAAGGCCGAAGGCGACCGGCGGAATGTGTGCGGCTTGCCGCCCATCTACCTGACTTTGCGGCTCCTGGAGGGGGCGACTGGCGAGCCAGCCGGCTACGCGCTCTGTCCCGCCGATCACCAGGGCACGTCCTTTGTGACGATTGCGGGTGTAATCCTTCTTTGACGAGGTCTTGAGATGCTAATCGAATCGTACGAGTTGGAAATCAAGCTGGCGACCCACAGCGCGGAGCACTTTGAGTATGAAGCCATTGCCGTCCTCGAGGTGGACATTAGCCCAGTGTTGCCCTACCTCAACGCTACACTGTCCAGGGGTATCTATTCGGCGGACAGGCCAGCCCTGTCCTGGCGCCACGAGGGGCACAACATCGGCTTTTGGCCGGACCGGATCGCCGTGGACGATCTGGACAGCCGGGAACAGGCCAAAGAGGTGGTAGACCAGTTGGTAGACCTCGTCAATCGAACCTGGGAAAAGCGGGACGAACTGGAGCCGGACACCACGACCCACAAACGTCTGCAGCCGCTGGAAGTCTACCGCCTGCTTCCCCGGACCAACTGCAAGGTTTGCGGCGAGGACACCTGCTTTAACTTTGCGCTGAAGCTGGTTGCGGCGCAGAGCGAACTGGAGCTCTGCAGGCCGCTCCATGAGGAAGCGACCTTTGAGGAACAGCGAACCTCTTTGCTATCCCTGCTCGCCACCAAGTGGCCTGCGCTTTGAGGAGACCATTGTCGTAGGTCACGGTGCATGTCTGTGACGACCGCGGGCGTGGTGCTGGGCTGAGGAGAGCAGATCCGGACACCGAGTTCCGCTGAGACCCAGGCATGCGAGGCGCCCACCTACACGAGCGCACTCTCTTTGGTGATTACATGAAACTCTCAGTGCTAATACCCGTGCACAATGAAGTGCAAACTGTTGCTGACATCACGGAACGTGTTTTGGCTGTGCCGCTCGATCAAGAGGTCGTGGTGGTGGATGATGGTTCTTCTGACGGCACGTCTGAGGTTGTGGACCAACTGGTTTCCTCTCGTGTGAAGGTCATCCACCATCCAGTCAATCAGGGCAAGGGCGCCGCCGTCCGTACCGCACTTGAAGCCGCCACCGGCGATGTGATTGTCATTCAAGATGCTGATCTTGAGTACGACCCGAGTGACTTTATCAGACTCGTTGTGCCCATCGTGGAAGGCCGAACTGACATAGTCTACGGCGTACGGTCGCTGGCAAGTCAGACGCGGATCATGCGCTGGGGCAACCAGTTTGTCACGTGGGTCACAAATCTTCTGTATGGGCAGCACCTGCAAGATATGGAGACGTGCTACAAAATGATGCCGCGCGAACTTGCTCTGAGTCTTGACCTGGAATGTCGCGGCTTTGACCTGGAGGCCGAGATCACTGCCAAACTGCTGAGGGCAGGGCACGCCATACATGAGCTGCCGATCAGCTACACAGCCCGCTACGAGAACAAAAAGCTCTCACCGCTGGATGGCCTGCCTACCCTGCGTGCGCTGTGGAGGTATCGCCGGTGGAAGCCCTACCAGAAAGGAATGTGAAAAGGAGTTGAGATGACATTCTTGCCAATTACCCACATGACCCTGTACAAGCACGGTGTCGGCTTCTTCGAGCGGCGGGCCAAGCTGAGTGGCGAGGCGGTGGAAATCTCTTTTCGCCTGGAGGAAATGAACGACGTTTTGAAGAGCCTGACGGCCATCGACAGGGGTGGCGGACAGGTGCTGGGTATCGAGTATGCCACGCCCCAGAGCCGCGAGCAGCGATTGGCCGGCTGCTCCATCCACCTCGGCGACAAGCGGAGCCTGCAGGATCTGCTGGTCAGCCTGCGAGGACGGCGTGTGCGGCTGCTCCTTGACCAGGAGGACGAGGTGGCGGGCACGCTGTTGGGCCTGGACGAGGCGCCTGAGAGACAGCCCCTGGCGACGTCGTTGGTGTCGTTGTTGCTCGACGACACGGCTGACGTGGCGGCGGTGGGCCTGGGGCGGGTGCAGGACGTGGAGATCCTGGACGAGCGGGGTGCGAGCGACCTGCGCTTCTTCTTGGAGACGGCCCTCACCCAGGAAGAGTCCCGTCCGGTGACGATCCGCCTGACGCCGGGTGAGCACGACCTGTCGGTGAGCTATGTCGCGCCGGCGCCGGCCTGGCGAGTCAGCTACCGCCTGGTTGCCGACAAGGCGGAAGGGGAAGAGCGTAGCGCGCTGCTCCTGGGCTGGGGCATCTTTGACAACCGGCTGGAGGAGGACCTGGAGGGCATCTCGCTGTCGCTGGTGGCGGGCATGCCCATCTCCTTTGTGTATGATCTCTATACACCCTTCACCCCCGAGCGGCCGGTGGTTGAGCCGGAGGCCCGCGTGGCGGCCGGGCCCGTTGAATTCGC
>CBDUWJ010000262.1:0-4572 GCA_965370895.1 uncultured Anaerolineae bacterium
TCCTTGCTGGGCGGCGGCGGTGTGGATGGCGCGATCCATCTCGCTGGTGGACCCCAGATCTTGGCCGAAAGCCGCAAGCTCGGGGGCTGCGCACCAGGCGATGCAAAAGTCACTACGGGGGGACGGCTCCGTGCGCGCTATGTGATCCATGCCGTGGGACCGGTCTACTGGCGGGAAGGAGCCGAGCGGGCGGCTGGCTTGCTGACCAGCGCTTACCATCGCAGTCTGGAAGTGGCGATGGAGCACGGCGTGCGCAGTGTGGCCTTTCCCTCTATCAGCACCGGCGCGTATGGCTATCCGATGGACGCTGCAGCCCCAGTTGCACTGCAAACGGTAATGGATTACCTGGCCGCCCAGGAGCACGACGGTATTCAACTGGTGCGCTTTGTGCTCTATGGGCGGCAGGCCTATGAGATCTACCAACGGGCATTGACCCGGCTGACTGACGCCGGGTCTTGAGCATACGCAGCCTGGCTGACGGCGGCCCGGTGTTCGGTTGACGGAGTGCTAGGCGAGCAAGAGACCTGCCTGGTGCGATCCCATGAATCTTCACGAGGCTCGGAGGTGGCGGTCTACTCTGGTCTGCCAAGTGCATCACGCTTCAGTTGGCGGGCGCCCTGGGACTGGTGGTGCTCAATGCGTTTTCCGTGGCGGTCCAGTCTGCGGGGGTGACCGTGCGCCGCACCTGCACCGATGAGCTTGTGGTCGAGAGCAACGCGCTGGCCCGGGTGGTGCGCAAGGCGGTGACTAACCTCGACCAGGTGATGGCCGCATCGCAGTCGGGCATCACCGCCGCCAGCCATGCTCGCTTCCCGGTCCATGAGGAGGACCAGGACAACATCGTGGGCACTGGTCATTAAGGACGTGATGCGCACCCTGGCTCAGGACGCAAAAACTTGCCCGATCTGTGGAGAGCTGGAACACTCGAAGGGACTTCCCTACAAGGAGAAGGTCCTTTGAACTTTCGCGTGGGAACTGGTTACACTCGGCCCACATACCGACCATCGCGGGTGTCTATGCGCAGGACGGTGCCTTCCTCGACAAAGAGAGGAACTTGAAGCTTCAGCCCGGTTTCCAGCGTCACCTCCTTGGTGGCGCCGGTCGCCGTGTCACCCGCAAAACCGGGTGGCGCTTCGACTACCCGGAGGTCCACGGTGATTGGCAACTCGACGTCCAGCGGTTCGCCTTCGTGGCTCGAGAGCTCGATCTCCATGTTCTCGACAAGATAGGGCTTGGCGTCTTCCAGGACGGCGTCGGGAAGGGGGAACTGCTCGTAGGTCTCGACATCCATAAAATGGTAAAAGTCCCCGTCGCTGTACAGATACTGAACCGTCTGATGATCCAGGCGGATGTCCTGGACGCGGTCACTAGAGGTAAAGCTCCTGTCTATCGTGCCACCGCTGCGGAGGTTGCGCAACCTTGTGCGAATGACGGCTTTGCCCCGACCAGATTTGTGGTGATGGTAGGAAATCACCTTGTACAATTCCCCGTCCATTGTGAAAGTCACGCCCTTGCGCAATTCGTTGACGTCAATCATCGTTCCCTCTCCTTATCTAGCCTGCCGCTGTCTCCGATTATAGATGCCGGCCCTGCCTCTGTCAAATTCGGGGTGACTATGTGGGTGCGCCTATCGGCTACCCACGGCTTTGAAGGTAATGGTGGCAAAGCCAGCAGCCACCTGGGGTTCCGTCGCGCCCTCGCCGACAGCCAGGGTCACAGGCCGCATCCAATCAAGGGCCTCCAACGCGGTGCCAGGAGGTGCACCCTGGACGCCGATGATGGCGTGTCCCCAGCGGAACCTATCCCGGAGATCACCCGTAGCGCCGATGCCCCACAGCGCGGCCACGGCGTCCTCGGTCAGGAGCCGTGAGGCTTCGTCAGCAGCGGCGACGGCGACGATATGCCCCGGCGGCACATCGGCGAGAAAGGCAGCCAGGCCCTGGCTTGCCTCACCGTCCAGGTGCGTGTCAAAGGCTGCTGTCCGCTCGACTTTTCCGCTTTGGGGATTCACCACGGCGACGTTGTACCCTCGCTCGTTGGGCGACACAGTCTGGCCGTTGACATAGATGTGGCCGAAATCGCCGACCTCCTGCCCGGCGCTCTGCACCACCAGGTTGACCGGTGACTCTACGCCCGTCTGACCGACGGTCCGAGAGGACAGCCGCGCCTGGCTGGCTGGGTGCAGCTTTTGGAGGCGTAGCCAGACCTCGTTAAGCCCTGGGCGTACTATCTCGGCTGGCAACGTGACCTCGTAGTCCATCCATCCGGCGGCCATCCCGATCCACTGCACGTTGTGCCCGTTGACCTCCACCTGCAGTCGCTGACCACCCTCCGGCGCATAGGCCCGGAAGGTCATCTGCTGCGTAGCGCCGTTCAGCGGCACCAGCAGGCGGGCTGCCTGGCGTTGCGCCCACACCACCCCGTATGCCGGCACACCCCAGCCTTCAGCGTAGCTCAGCCGGCCCAGTTTTTCGCCAGGTTCGATGGTCCAAACCTCGGGCCAGGGTGGCAGGTCTACCCGGTAGGCGACGATCTCCTCATCCTGGAAGAAGCGCTCCACCGGCATCGTCGTCTCGACATAAGGAACCATCTCCGGTCCCGCCTGTTCCGGATGGACGATCACAGCCTCTACGTTGAAGAAACGCAGCACGGCGGCGGCCAGGGCGCGATCCTGCTCGATGATGGCTGGATCCACCTGGTGGCCCGTCTCCAGGGCGATGAGCGTGTTGATCACCGGCGCTTCAGTAAAGTATTGGAACTTGAGGGGCGGGTTGCGTGAGGTGTTGCCTGCCAGGATCCGCTTGCCGTGGACTGATTGGTAGTATTGCTCGAACATGATGATCGGGTGCTGTGTTCCGGTGACTCGAAAGCCGTTGCGCCAGGCCACCGGCAGATCCAGCAGGGTTGCATCTCCCGGCACCTCTTTGGCGACGATCTGGTAGACCGATGGCACGCGCATGTCAGACAGGGGCAGGGGGATGGAGAGGTGTTCGAACAGAATCAGGGAAGCGAGCAGCAAGGTGGCAAGGCCCAGGGTCGCAGGTCGCAGCGTCGCCGTGGGGCGCTCTTCGTACCACCTGAGGATCGCAGCCAGGCCAAAGGCCACGAGCATGGCCAGGCTCAGGAAGAGCATCACGCCATAGCGGCTGGGGTAGCGGTTCCCTTCAAAGAAGGGAAGCCGGGCCACCAAGGCGAAGGGCAGAGGAATACCCGTGTCGTGGCCGTTCACGCGCAGCGCGGGGCCCATCGTCAGCAGCCAGAAGACCAGGGCCGACAGGGACCAGAATCTGCACCAGTAAGCGCCACCACTTCCAGTGGGCTCACTCCCTGGGGGCTCTCTCTCTGTGGTCGGGGTTCCACTGCCGGCAGGCTGTCGAGCACTGGCCATGCGGCTGGGCTCGCTGTTACCGGGCTCGGTTCGGTGGCGACGCCGCCAGAAGACGGTCCCCACGATGGTAATGGCCAGCACCGAATAGCCGAGGTAGATGTGCTGGCCCACACTGTGGTCAAAGGCGAAACGCTCCACCAGTGAGCCCAGGACGGGATGGTACATGGCCGGCACCAGGAAGCCAATGAGGTCCGCAGAAAAGACATCGGCAAAGCCACTTCCCTGGACTAGGATATCCCCCTCCAGAAGCATGTCGGGAATCATCATCATCAGCACGGGCGCCAAAACCACGACAGAGATTAAGCCGACGAGGCCCATGTTCGCCAGGAGACGCAAGACTCCCACAGACTGTGAATCTCGGAAGTGGGTCCACACCTGCCAGACGAACCAGAGGGCGGTGAATAGGACCAGGAACGAAGCGTAGGTTAGCTCGGCGTAGGACTGGAAGGAGAAAAAAAGGGCAGCCATGAGCGCGTAGCGTAGCCGCCGGGGATGATCCGTCATCTTGAAGAGGTACAGTACGTAGAAGGGGATCCATTGGGAACTGGCAATGTTCCACTGGCCCAGAGCCGCGTAAGCCAACTTGCTCGAAGCAAAGGCGTACAGCAGCCCGGCCGCAAAGGCAGCCGACAGCAGGTGATCTATGGCGAGTCTGTTGCCTGCGGTCCGCTCAGTGTTGCTTGCAGCGAATCGCCTACTGCTCAATCCAAGACAGTAGCTGGCAAGCAAGAATGCTCCGTAACCGCTGAGGGTGAACGAGGACAGAAGCAGCAGGTTGCTGGTCAGGATCAGGCCGAGGGTGGCTTGCAGCGGGATTGAAAGCAGCCCGTTCAGCAGCGTCAAGGTATAGAAGGCCAGATTGATGCCCAGCGGGTAGAAGAGATAGTTGCTGCCCAAGGGATTGGTCCCCAGGTCGAGGAGGGCGTGCTGAACCCACCATAGATTCCAGGTGAGGGGCGGGTCATCTACACCGTTGCCCGGCACATGCGTGCTCAGGCGCGTCACCAGCGGCCAGGTCAGCAGTAAGGCCAGCAACACATATGCCAGGATGATCAAGATGTGGATATGCCAAGGTGTGCGAGATCTTTGCAAGCCCCCGTTTCCTCCGTGGCTCATCATACCACCCTCATTCTGTTTTGGCAACTTTGCATTTTGCATCATCTGGGAGGGAATACCGCCATTGC
>CBDUWJ010000263.1:0-4569 GCA_965370895.1 uncultured Anaerolineae bacterium
AACGTAGGTCTCCTGGCGCTGATCCCGCTGTTGGTCGTCCTGGTCCTGTCGCTGCTCAGGGTGCCCGCTTTTGCCACCATCATCGTCGGCGCCCTGGTGGGCGGCCTCATGGCCGTCATCCTGCAGCCGGACGTGGTCCTGGCCTTTGTGAATGATCCCAGTCTCAGCACGCCGGTGGCGATGCTCAAGGGCATCTGGTCAGCGATGGCGACGGGGTTCGCACTGGACACCGGCTACGAAAGCCTGAACAACTTGCTCAGTCGTGGCGGGATGGCCAGCATGCTGGACACCGTGTGGTTGATCATCAGCGCCATGGCTTTTGGCGGCGTGATGGAGAACTCGGGCTTGCTGGCCAGGTTGATCAAGCCTATCATAGACTGGGCCAAGGGCGATAGACGCCTTGTTGTCGCCACGGGACTGACGTCCATCGGCATAAACGTGATCGCCGGCGACCAGTACATGGCCATTGTCCTGCCGGGTAGGATGTATCGAGAGATATACCGAGAAAGAGGCATCGCCCCGGAAACGCTCTCGCGGGAGATAGAGGACACGGGCACGATCACCTCCCCGTTGGTGCCGTGGAATAGCTGCGGCGCGTACATGGCGGCCACCCTGGGCATCGCCACGATGGCCTACCTGCCTTTCTGCTTCTTCAATCTGGTCAACGTGGCTCTGTCCTTCGTTTACGCTATCCTGGGCTTTCAGATCAAGCACGTGGAGCCAGAAGAAGACATCCAGGAGATGCCGGAGGAAGCCACGTTGCAGGGTGTCAGTGGGCAAAGGCTGGGGCCAACCGAGCACGAAGCGGCGGTCACAGGAGGTTGATCGGGACGGATACAGATCCACGAACGCGTTTCCAGACTTCGGAAGTCTTGATCTGGAGATTCCACGCACATGCAACGCTTGAAAGTGGCTGAATCTCGGAGAGCCTCGACTGCCGTAAGGACTTCCGAAGTCTAGCTTCGAGGCACAAAACGATCCAGGACAAGAATCGTTGGCTCTCTCGTTTGAGCCGGCAAAAGGAGGCCTGACAGAATGATCAAATCAATGAGACGGATGTATAGTATCTATGGGCGATACCGGGGCAGGTTGATATTCTCACAGGTGCTGGTGTTGATATCAGCCGTGACAACCATCGGCGTGGCTTCGCTCAACCAGCAATTGGTCAATCAGGGCATCGAAGCAAGCAACATGGAAGTCGTTCTCAAGACGGGACTCCAGATGCTTGTGCTGGCCGGGATATCCGGGGCCTGCCTGGCTGGAGCAGCTTACTACTCGGTCTTTTTTTCGCAGGGGATCGGCTATGTGATCCGCACGCTGCTGTACGAAAAGATCCAGACCTTTTCCTTTGCCAATTTCGACCGCTACCCCACCAGCGCCATGATGGTGCGGCTCAACGCCGACGTGCTCAATGTCCAGAATGCGATGTTGTACTCGACGATGCTTGCACTTTATGCACCATTCATGCTTGTGGTGACTTTGGTGATTACGATTATCAGCACACCGTCAATGCTCTGGCTGTTGCTTCTGGTGATTGTAGCGGTACTCGTCTTTATGGCGTTCCTGGTCCCCGGGATCTTCCGGGGCTATGAAGAGCGCCAAAAGCGGCTGGACGCCTTGAACGACACGATGCAAGAAAACCTGTCGGGCGTGCGCGTGGTCAAGGCCTTTACGCGTGAAGAATATGAAGTCGAACGCTTTGCCAAGAGGGCCGACGACTTGCGCCAGCCGGCATATGCGGCAGCCTGGCGGGTCGCCTTTCTCACCCCCGTGCTCACCGCAGTCGCCCAAATGGGCATCGCGCTGGCAATCTGGGTTGGCGGGAATCAAGTCTTGAGCGGCGCCATGGATATCGGCCAACTGGTCGCCTTTACCCAGTACCTATCCCTGATCGTAGCGCCACTGGCGATATTGGCTATCGTGGTTCCCTTTGTACTGCGCGGCGACACCTCCGCCGAGCGCATCCTGGAGGTGTACGAGGCCGAGCCGATAGTTCTGGACAAAGAAGGCGCCCAGCCCTTGGATCTGGAAAAGGTAGAGGGACGCATTGTGTTTGAGAATGTTAGCTTTGCTTTCCGGCGGCCGGACGGCGAACTGGACCCGCCAGCGCTCAAGAACATCAACCTGACGATTGAGCCGGGCCAACAGGTGGGCTTTCTGGGCGCTACCGGCGCCGGCAAGTCGGCCCTGGTCAACCTGATCCCGCGCTTTTACGACGTGACCGGGGGACGCATCACCCTCGACGGTGTGGATGTGCGGGACATACCCCAGGAAAATCTGCGCCAGGTCGTGGGCATCGCCCTGCAAGAGGCGGTTCTGTTTCGAGGGGACGTGCGCTTCAACCTCAAGTTCGGGGCGCCCGAGGCGGATGACGATGTGATGATCGACGCGGCCAAAGCTGCCGACTCTTACGGCTTTGTCACCAACATTCCCCAGCAGTGGGAAGCGCCAGTGGCCCAGCGTGGCAAGAACTTTTCCGGCGGGCAGCGCCAGCGCCTATCGATCAACCGCGCCCTGACCGCGCAGCCGAAGGTACTCATCCTGGACGACAGCACCAGCGCCCTGGATGCGTCCACCGAGGGTCGCGTACAAGGCGCCATCCCTGGATTCACGAACAATGTCACCACGCTGTACGTTGCCCAGCGTATCAGCGCCGTCATCGATCTGGACAAGATCGTGCTGCTGGAAAACGGTGAGATCATCGCCATGGGCACCCATGAGGAACTGCTCGAGAGCAGCCCCCAGTATCAGGAGATTTTTGAATCGCAGCTCGGCAAGGGGGTAATTGCAGGCCTTGACTTGGAGGTGGAGAAATGACCGCAGCAACAGCAGAGAAAAAGGCGATGAAAGCCAGGGAAAAGAAGGCTGGCAAGTCCATCGAAAAGCGGGATGACACCCGCCAAATTCTGAACCGGCTCATGTTCTACATGGCCGGTGAAGAATCGCGGCCAAAATTCATCGTGGCCCTGATCGTGCGGGTTGTCGCCTTGCTCGGGTTGATCGCAATACCCTACCTGACCGGCCAGGGCATCAATGTGCTCAGTTCGGCCACTGGTTCCAGCGAGGAGCTTCAGCGCTGGGTCATACCGGCGCTTATTGCCGGGGTGATCTACCTGGTGATAAGTTTTTTGGCCGATCGTATGTTTGCCGGCCTGGCCACGGCGGGGCTCTACAAGCTCCAGACGGATCTGTTCTCGCACATACAGACCCTGTCGCTGACCTTTTTCGACCGGCAGCCCATCGGGGAGTTGATGAGCCGTTTGACGAATGACACCGAGGTGATCTCGCTGTTCTACGAGAGCGCCGTAACCCAGATCATCCGGGCGCTTGTCCAGATCGTCTTGACCTTTGTGGTCATGCTGGTCATCGACTGGCGTCTGGCGATCGTCGCCATGCTCATTGTACCCGTGATGCTCTTTTTGGTGAACGTAGTCGGGCGCATCTCCACACCCGCCTTTGCCAAACTGCAAGAAGATCTCGGCACGTTGAGCGGATTCCAGGAAGAGACCATCTCTGGCAGCAAGGTGATCATCAGCAAACGGCGCCAGGAATGGGCCGAAGAGGCTAACAAGCAGTATGGCGTCGCCGTGTTCGATGTGGGCAGCGAAGCTTTCTTCACCTCGCTTTTGCAGTACCCGCTGACAACAGCCCTGGTCACCGTTCAGATCGTGTTCGTCCTGGTGGCAGGAGCAATGCTGGTGATTGGGGGGCAAACTGACCTGGGCACGGTGATCGCCTTTTCCGGGTACGCGGCGCTGCTGTCAAAACCGCTATCCAATATCGCCAACCTGATGGCCACGGCTCTGAATGGTCTGGCCGGTGGACGGCGGGTCTTTACCATTATCGACGAGGAGCCCGCGATCAAGGACGCGCCCGACGCCTCTGAATACGAGTTCAAAGGCGGTCACATCGAGTTCGAGGACGTCGACTTTAGCTATGTCCCTGGCCGCAAGGTCCTGCGTCACAACACCTTTGATGTCGCGGCGGGTGAGAGCATCGGCATCTGCGGCCCGACAGGGGCGGGCAAGAGCACGCTCATCAACATCTTGACTCGCTACTACGACGTCGACAGCGGTAGCATCCTGATCGATGGCCAGAACCTGAAGACGTTGACCCAGAAAAGCCTGCGCCGGCAAATCGGCGCCGTGCTGCAGGAGGCCTTTCTCTTCTCCGATACAGTGATGAACAATCTGAAATACGCCCGCGCCGGCGCGACGGAGGAGGAGTGCATCGAGGCGGCCAAAGAGGCCAACGCCCACGAGTTTATCATGAACCTGCCCCAGGGTTACGACACGATGCTGACCGAGCGCGGCGCCAATCTGAGCCAGGGACAGCGGCAGATGATCACCATCGCCCGGGCCATGGTGGCGCAACCCAAGATCATGATCCTGGACGAGGCCACCAGCAACGTGGACACCCGGACGGAGAAATCGATCCAGGAGGGCCTGCGCAGGCTGATGGAGGGCAAGACCAGCTTCTCCATCGCTCACCGCCTGGCAACAATCCGCGACTCATCCCGGATCATGGTCCTCAACGGCGGGGTGATCGTCGAAATGGCCTCGCACGATG
>CBDUWJ010000264.1:0-4535 GCA_965370895.1 uncultured Anaerolineae bacterium
AGCAGGGCCGGAATTCTCGCATCGGGCGGTAGGCCCTTGGGTAAGACGACGTCAACCGCAAGCTTGACACCGTCGCGCATGGGGATGTATAGGGACTGGGTGGTCGTGCCCTCGTACTGTGTGGGTTGTCCCTCGTAGGTGCCGAACGGGGTCTGTTGATTCTCAGTGCAGTCTGACTTCTGGGACATCGGCTCTTTCCTCGGTTCACTGGTCTCGTAGCAGTTTCGCTACGGCTTCCCAAGGGGGCGATTCACAGGTAATCCTCAATGCGGTGTCGGGCTGCGTAGGCCGCCGCCTGTGCCCGCGAGGTGAGGCTCAGCTTGCCCAGGACGTTGCTGACATAGTTGCGCACGGTCTTTTCGCTCAGATGTATCGCCGACCCGATCTCGCGATTGGTCTGCCCTTCGGCAATGCGGGCCAGGATCTGCATCTCCCGGGCGTTCAAATCGGCGAAAGCGTGGGCCCGCTCCTGCCGCCGCACCTCCCGCATTCTGGCAAAGACCTGGGCGGTGAGCGCGGGGTCGAGCAGACTCTCGCCACGCCCGATGCGCTCCAGGGCCTGAACCAGGTCGTCGGACCCAATTTGCTTGAGGATGTAGCCATCGGCTCCAGCGGCGATGGCGTCAAAGAGTACCTCGTCGTCGGGGAACGAGGTCAAGATGATGATCCGGGTGTCGGGCCGCTCGGCTTTGATCTGGCGGCAGGCATCCAGGCCACTACCGCCTGGCAGCCGGATGTCCAGGACAACCACGTCAGGCGCTAACCTCTTTGCCTGGCTGACCGCCTCGCGCACCGTGCCTGCCTCTCCGACGACCCGTATGTCCGCCTGGCGCTCGATGAGGGCCCGCAGCCCCACGCGCACAACCTCGTGGTCGTCAACCAGCAGTACCCTCAGTCCCATGTTTCTCGTGTCTGCCCCTCTGGCGCGACATCTTTGCAGCCGTCACACGGTATGGTCAATGCCAGCCGGAGCCCCTGCCCCGGGCTGTTCTGTACGTCGAGCTCACCCCCCAACATGCGCGCCCGATCCCGCATGTTTGCCACGCCCTGGCCTTGGTGGGCACCGTCGGCCAGAGAGTCCACAGCCATCCCCCTGCCGTCATCGGTCACCGTCAAACACGTGTGGTCGCCGTTGTAGCTTAGTTTCACGGTAACGTGGGTCGCATTGGCGTGTTGCACCACGTTGCTCAACGCCTCGCGCGCGATCTGGGTGACGTGGCCTACCTCCTGGGAGCTCAGCCAACAGCACCGCTGCCCTGCCACCTCCAGGTCCACTTCCAGCAGGGTGTCCAACCGCAGATCCCGGACCAGGTTCTCCAAGATCGTCTCCAACTCGCGGGTCTGTTCCGCTGCCCGCAGATCGTAAATATAGCGTCGGATGTCCTGGATGGCCCGGTCGAGCGTATCCATCACAGCCCGGATTCGCTGTTGGGCCTGGCTGGGGTTTTCGGCCACCAGGTGTCGTGCGTCTTCCAGGCTCAGGCCGGCGGCATAGATGTTCTGGATGATGCCGTCGTGCAGCTCCCGCCCGATGCGCTCCCGGTCGGTGGCCAGGAGTTGAGCGTGCTCCATCTCTGCGATGCGGCGGTCGGTTTCCACCTGGAACACCTCCAGGGAGCGGACCACAAAGAAGGCCATGGCCAGGCCGCACAAGGAGCGAAAGACCGGGGCAGGGACATGAGCCGCCCGATCCAACAGGGCATAATTCAGGAGGTTGGCTGGAAAGATCGGCGCCGTGGGTACGAGCAGGCCGCCGACCAGTGCGTACACCGCAAAGGCCACTGCCGCCCCGGTCAGATACGTGGCGATGCGGGACAGGCCCATCCCCCGCACCTGGCGTGCCTGGCGGAGTAGACCCACACTGGCCAGGATGGCGCCGGGGAAGCACAGCCAGTAGCGGGCCCAGCCATCCCCGACGGCAATGAGTACATTGAGGGGCTCTTGGACCAACTGCCCCCGAAGGAAAACGGCCATCCCCCACAGGAGAAGCGTGCCACCCGGCACAGCTCGCAGCCAGCGCTGCCGGGGAAAGAGCGGTAGTATCAACTCCACGCCGAATTGGAACAGGAAAAAGAAAGAGACCGCCAGCAACAGCAGGTGGGCAATGACCATGACCCGCACCACTGCGTCTGGCAGATACAGGCTCTGCAGAGGGATAAAAATGTAGCCCCACTCATTGAGCCCGTGGGCGATGCCAAAGGCGGCCAGCCAGGGCAACGGACGGGCCAGCTCCAGGTGGCTCTGGCGTCGCCACTGCAAGCCCGTCACCAGGCCCGTGATGAAAAAGACCTGGCCGTAGACAAAGTAGAGGATGATCCAATTGACTTCCAGCACCTCGGTCAGCGTGACCACGCATGCCCTCCTTCTTCGCCCAATTATAGCACCAAGGGCCATCAGCCACAATTGCCGCAATGTCCCTGGAAAGTGGGGACAGATGTCAGGTGCATCCAGAGCGTTTCCCTGGTATCATGGAGCAGCCTGTGTTCGTGCCTGGTCGCGGGGCGCTCGCGCTTGTTTGGGCAGAACCCGTCCTGAAGATGGCCCTGGGAGGGGAAGGGAGGCGGGAACCAGCTATTCAAGAGTCCGTATTATCCATCGTCGTTGCCAGACATCGAGGTTCATGAGTAGGAGGTCAAGATGGGAGGAGATCACACGATGAAGTGGAAGATTGTAGTTTTGGTGGTGGGCTTGTTGCTGCTAGGCCTGATCCTGGTGGGTTGTGGGGGAACCCCGGAGCCATGCCCCGAGTGCCCGGAGGTTCCAAAGACAGAGTGCCCCGAGTGTCCGGCCCCCGAGCCGTGCCCTGACTGCCCGGAATGTCCCAAGGTAGAGTGCCCTGATTGCCCAGCGGTAGAATGTCCTGAATGCCCAGCGGCAGAATGCCCCGAAACAGCCGTAGAGGCGCCCTTTGCAGAGCTTTGGGCTGGCTCGGCTCATTCCGACGCGGAGGCTGAAGCTTTCACCCATTGGGATGAGGATGACCCGGCGGTGGTACCCACGGCATGCGCCAAATGCCACAGCGAAACGGGCTATTTGGACTTTCTGGGCGCCGATGGGACCGAAGCCGGTGTCGTCGATAACAACCAGCCCGTTGGGACGGTGGTCACCTGCAACGCCTGCCACAACGAGGCGACTGCTGTTAAGGACAGCGTAGTCTTCCCCTCGGGGGTGGAGATCACCGGCCTTGGGCCGGAGGCCCGCTGCATGGAGTGCCATCAGGGGCGGGCGTCTGCTGCGTCGGTGGATAACTCCATCACTGAAGCCGGCCTCGAGGACGACGACACGGTTAGTGAAGACCTGGGCTTTACCAACATTCACTACTTTGCGGCTGCGGCCACACAGGCCGGCGGTGACGCCCAGGGTGGCTATCAGTATGAAGGCAAGCCCTACGACTCTCGCTTTGACCACGTCGCCGGCTTTGATACCTGCGTCGGGTGCCACGACACGCATACCCTGGAACTCGAGTTGGATGCCTGTGCCGAGTGCCACACAGACGTAGCCAGCACGGATGACCTGAAGGACATCCGCATGGAAGGCTCGCTGGTGGACTTTGACGGCGATGACGACATGGAAGAGGGCATCTACTACGAGATCGCAGGCCTCCAGGACATGCTGTACGCAGCGATCCAGGCCTATGGCAATGAGGTCTCTGGCACGCCCATCGTCTACGACTCGCACGCCTACCCCTACTTTTTCATCGACACCAATGCCAATGGCGAGATCGATGAGGATGAGGCCGTCTACGCCAACCAGTACAACGCCTGGACCGGTCGCCTGGCCAAGGCGGCGTACAACTACCAAACATCCATCAAAGACCCCGGTGCCTACGCCCACGGCGGCAAGTATATCATCCAGCTTCTCTACGACTCCATCGAGAACCTGAACGAAGCCCTAGCCAGCCCGATCGATCTGTCGGCTGCAAGTCGCATTGACCACGGCCACTTTGCCGGCTCGGAAGAGGCCTTTCGTCACTGGGACGAGGATGGCGCTGTCAGCTCCTCGTGCGCCACTTGCCACTCTGCCGACGGCCTGCCCTTCGTCCTGGCGCATGGTGTGCAGATCGAACAAGAGACTGCCAATGGGCTGAACTGCGCCACGTGCCACAGCGACTTGACCGACTATGCCATCCACGAGGTGGAATCGGTCGAATTCCCCAGCGGCGCTCAAATTGACAGCGGCGAGCCCACCACCAACCTATGTCTTAACTGCCACCAGGGCCGCGAGTCCACAGGCAGCGTCAACACCAGGATCGGCGACGCCGCGGACGACGAAGTGACGGAGGGTCTGGGCTTTGCCAACGTCCACTACTTTGCCGCCGGCGCGACCCTCTTTGGCGACGACGTTCAAGGGGCCTACCAATACGATGGCAAGGAATACGCCGGGCGCAGTGAGCACCCAGAGCCCTACAGGGACTGCACGCAGTGCCACAGCACCCACCAACTGGAAGTCAAGGCCGAGGAGTGTGGCGTCTGCCACGAGGGCATAGAGGAACTGGCGGACATCCGCATGGACAGCACCGACTATGACGGCGACGG
>CBDUWJ010000265.1:0-4506 GCA_965370895.1 uncultured Anaerolineae bacterium
TCTGAAGATCCCCGTGGATGATATGGTGGACGAGGCAGTAGCGGCCAGTCACCAATACGACTATTGGGAAGGCTTCAAGCTGTGGGTCCAGGACGAGGTGATTCTCCTCGATCTAGATGTGCCGGTGCAGCTCTCGTTTGATGAGTCAGCCGCGGCCCGCCACCTGGCGAGTGTGGCCGAGGTATACGACATAACGCCCACAGAGCCTATGGTGGATGTCCAAGCTCTGTCATTCATTCCTGGTCTACCTGGCCGCCGCCTGGACGTAGAGACGTCGGCCGAGTTGATCAACGAGCGGCTGCCCGATCCAGGGCAACGAGAGGTCAGGCTGCCGGTGAGCATAGTTGAGCCGGACCAGAGCCGGGCCCGCATCGAGTCCATGCTGAGCACACTGGGTCCGGTGATGGAGCGGTCACCTACGTCGCCCACCTTCTACACGGCCACAGTACCCCTCAGCACGACGGTGGGCGTGGCGGGCACGCCCCCTGTTACCTATACCGGCGAGCTGACCTGGACTTTTCCTCACTTTGTCAGCTATACCGGCCACCTGACATCCACCTATGGCTTTTTCTTTGACCGAGGGGAACCCGGGTTCACGTTCGATGTGGAAGACGCCGTCCACAAGGTCGAAATGGCGCTCCAGGCTGGTGTGACGGAATCCCTTGGTTTTGAACCGGAGCTGGTGCCGCCACCGCCTATTGTGCCCGCTCTGCTCATCCCGCCATTGGAGGAACGCCTTGCCAAATTCCCTGGCGTGACCAGCATTGTGGTAGAGAACCTGGACACCGGCGAGGTGATCTACGAGTCCAACGCTGACTATGTCCTGTCTGGTATGAGCATCGTCAAGATCGGCATCATGGTGGAGGTCTATCGCCACTACGGCGGAGAGGTGGACGAGCAAACCCATCAAGAGTTGCTCGACATGCTGGGCAGCGAGTCGTGCAATCCCTGTGCGAACCGTCTGATGGCGGACGTGGGCGGTGGATCGGCTCGTGCTGGTACACAGAAGGTCACTGACACTATGCGCCGCCTGGGGCTGGAGAATTTCTATCTCTGCGCGCCGTTCCGCGTGGTGGAGCTCTGGCGCGACGATCCCACTCTGGTGTGGGCCCCGACTCCGGTGCGCGTCGTCTGGTCTTTGCATGGGGCATCGTCGCGGGTGGGTGGGTACTGGCTTGTTCAGTCTGAGACACCGCGCTACGACCGTTGCGTCAGGACCACGCCCCGCGAGATGGCAGAGTTGGTCGAGATGATCTACACTTGCACGCAAGACCGGGGCCTGCTGCGCGAGACCTTCCCCGAGATCACGCCTGAGGCTTGCCAGGAAATGCTCGACATCATGGCTTCCAACGACCTGCGCAACATGCTGGGTGCCGGCATCCCCTCCGAGGTCAAGTTGGCGCACAAACACGGCTTTTCGGGCTATGATGTACCGTGGGGTGACACCCGCGGTGAAGTGGGCATCGTCTTTTCCCCTGGGTCGACCTGGCTCATCAGTTTCTATATCTGGCAAGACACGCCCTGGATCAACTGGGGGATCAACCAGCCTCTCTACCGTGACGTGAGCAATATGCTCTACAACTACTTCAATCCAGATGAGCCCTACTGGCCCTTGCCGCCCTGGGCGCCGGCGCCAGAAGAGGACAGTGGGGAGACCGAGGCACGCGGACCTACAACCTCTGGGTCTGCGACAGGATGACGATCTCGTCACCCGCCGCTACTGGCCCACCAACCACGACTCCGCAAAAAGCCCCTTCAGGGGGCAACAGCGAATGCCCCCTGAAGTTGTAGGTGTGGGCGATCCCGGGGGGCTTGGTAATTGGTGGATCTCCAGAACGACCTGGTCGCCGATCCTCAGACTGTCGCCTATCTGCAGGCGGAATGCGCCCAGCCCTTTGGTGGTCAGATTCTCGGCAAAGCTGCCCGGAACAGCGCCCCGCCCGAGGTTGCGATTGAGCCTTTCCACCTTCTCCCAGGCCAAGAGGCTGATCTGCCAACGCCCAAGCTCAGGTGGTCCGGCGTGGCTGTCCCCCACCAGTCCCCAGCCGGCATGGAGTTCGCCTCGCCCCACGTCTGTTTTGGAATCGATCCGCCGCCCGCTGCGGCACAGCGCTACAACTTACGCATTGGTCATTTCTGCTTCTTCGCACCCACTTCCAAACCTGCTAATCGTGACGACATCCACTCCCGCCCGAGCACGGGGGTGCATCGCAGCGCTCCTCCTGTCCGCAGCAGGTATGCCCCGCCGGGCGACGAGTTCGCCCGCTCAACACGTTAGGCGTGGAAAAGAGCTTGTCCATCACGGCGCCGCCACAATCGGGGCAGACGGGCGCAGTTGTGCTCGAACGTACCAGGACTTCTACCCGCCCACCGCACTTGCCACAGCGATACTCATAGATCGGCATAGAACCTCCTTGACCTTCACATAGAGATCCGGTCTGTCCAAGACGATGGGTCTCTTAGTCTTGCGGTCTTTCAGATGTCTTGTCATCTCGACCGGCCGCCTTGCGCTGAGCGACCAGGGCTGCGATCAAGCTGGTCAGAGGCATGCCAGCCAACAACCCCAGGCTGCCCACCAGCGTGCGCACGATCTCCTCGGCTATGATCTCTCGGTTGAGCGTCGTCCCCAGCGGCTCGGCATAGACCGAAAAGAGGAGCAGAAGTGGTAGAGCGGCACCAACGTAGGCCAGCAGCAGAGTGTTGACCATCGCGGCGATGTGATCCCGCCCAATATTCATCCCACGCTTGAACAGGGCCTGCCATCTCAGGAGCGGATTGGCCTTACTCAGTTCGAAAATGGCTGATGACTGACCCACGGCAATGTCGTCCAATGCCCCCAGGGAACCGATGATGATCCCTGCCAGAAGCAACCCTTGCAGGTCGAGTTGAACCCCGGTCACCTGAAGGAACCCTACTTCCTCAGCGCCATAGCCCGACAGCCGCATCCAATCC
Source organism: uncultured Anaerolineae bacterium (assembly GCA_965370895.1). Lineage (GTDB taxonomy): Bacteria > Chloroflexota > Anaerolineae > JAAYZQ01 > JAAYZQ01 > CBDUWJ01. The sequence goes on from CBDUWJ010000265.1 coordinate 2,953, forward strand.
ACGAACCAAATGGCCAGCACTCCGGTCAAGATCAGGCTGAGGAACAGACCCGCCACCGCCACGTGCGTTTTGCGGTTCCAGCCATAGACAATGTACAAGCCAAGTCCCATTATCACCATCGAGCCGAGAATGGCGACGGCGGTTGGGTTCCGTCCGGCCAGGATCTGCGGCACGATAAAGCCGATGATGATCACCAGACTGATCCCCATGCCGATGAGCGAACGGACGCCTTGCCAGCCGCTAAGAAGGACTGTCGCTCCGACAAAGAGTGCCGTCAGCCACAACAGAGGGCCGGTGCGTACATAGTCGGCAATGAGGAATCGATCTTTGCCAGCCAAGGTGCGTGTACGCTCCACTACCACGCGGTCGCCTACTTGAAACAGCCGGCTCTGGTTGGTGAGCTGCAACAGGCCGTGCTCGATGTCCAACTCCTGGCCGGATAGGGATCCGCCAGTGATACGCAACCTCAGACGCTGGAAGGGTTGTTGGAAATCTCCCTGATCGACAGTGCCTTCCTCGATTACTCCTACGACGCGGGCGCGGAGCGACTCACTCTCGCCTGGATCCAGGACACTGCCCCGCGCGGCCGGCGACTGCCGGCCAGCGATGGCGGCCAGTAGGACAAAGATGACAATGACGAGCAGCCCACCAGCGATCCACCAGGCTCGATTTGAACGGAAGGCATCAATTCCCATCTAGCTCCACTCTACTCCTGGGTCTCCAACTTGGTCAGTGTATCACAAGGGCCTGTTTTCGCAAAGTCTGTGGCTTGTGGTTGAGGTCCTGCACAGGCGCCGGTCCTGCATTGACAGCTTTCACCGGCCCGTGGTATAATCCCAGCGACCTCTGAGCGAGGCATCCGAGGTAACGAAACTGCGAAATCCAAGAGGAGGTTGACGTGATGAGCGACCAATTGCAGGTGGACAACCTGGCACCAGATTTCCAGGGGTTGACCGCTGATGATTCGCCGCTGGCCCTGAGCGATTTTCGGGGGCAGTGGCTGGTACTCTACTTCTATCCTAGAGCTCACACTTCTGGCTGCACCCGCGAGGGGCAGGCGTTCAATGCGCTGTTGGACGAATTCAACGCGCTGAACGCTGCAGTGGTGGGTGTCAGCACTGACAAGACTGGCACCCTGGCCAAGTTCCGCGACAAGCACGATTTCCGCTTCCCGCTGCTCTCCGACGCCGACAAGGACGTCGCCACAGCGTACGGCACGCTCAAAGAGCACGGCAAATCGGCGAATCGGGTCACCTACCTCATTGACCCGGAGGGTGTGGTGCGCGCCGTCTGGCCCAAGGTGAAGGTGGATGGGCACGCCGAGGCGGTGCTGGCCAGGCTCACGGAATTGGCGGGTGGGGCAGAAGGCTAGCAGCCTCTGGGATGACGTCGTGCCCCGTGTGGACGCGGAGCGGTGCCGTCGCTGCGCAAGTCTACCGCCGATGGTCACCTGCCCGGCTCAGGGCTTCCGCCGGGACGGCCTGGACAGCCCTCCGGTCACCGATGAGGACTTGAGCTTCGGCTGCTATTCCTGTGCGGATGTTTGCCCTCACG
>CBDUWJ010000266.1:0-4504 GCA_965370895.1 uncultured Anaerolineae bacterium
ATCAGCTTTCCCCAGGTTCTGGGACACGAAGCAGTCGGGGTGATCGAGCGTGTGGGTCCAGGGGTCAAAGCCCGCCACGTAGGGGAGCGCGTTGTCGTCAACCCGTGGCTTTCGTGCGCACCACGTGGCATTGAGCCACCGTGCGACGCTTGCCAACGAGGACACTACCCGCTGTGCGCTCACTTTACGGATGGCGCTCTACCGCCCGGTATGCACGCCGGGAACTGTCGCACGGTCACCGGTGGTTATGCGCCCCTGTTGCCGGCGCACGAATCTCAGCTCTTCCCCATCCCGGACAGCGTTAGCTTTGACCAAGCGGTGCTGGCCGATCCCGTTTCGGTCTGCCTGCACGCGATTCTCAGGGCGCCGCCGGCCGAGGGGGGCTTGGCTCTGGTGTACGGTGCCGGCGTGTTGGGACTGTTCTCAGTCACCGTCCTGCGGGCTTTATTCCCGGCGGCTCGTGTGGCTGTGGTGGCGCGCTATCCCCACCAGGCTGAGTTGGCACGCCAACTGGGCGCCGAGCGAGTTATCCGCACTCGCGACCCCGCCGCGGTGGTGGAGGGCGTGGCCGACATGGTCGGTGCGCGGGTGCATCGGCCAGGGCATGGCCTGCCTTGGCTCCTACGTGGCGTCGATGTGATCTACGATACGGTCGGCACCGCGGAGACATTGGAGGTGGGGGTGCGGGTGGCAAATCCGCGTGCTTCCATTGTTGTCACCGGTGTCGGCGTGCCGGCCCGCTTCGAGTGGACCCCGCTTTACTTCAAGGAGATAGTGCTGCTCGGCTCAAATGGCTTTGGCGTGGAGGAGCTGGGCGGCCAAAGGCTGCACGCCATGGAACACTACCTGCTGCTGGTGGATCAGGGCAGGCTCGAGCTGTCGTCGCTGATTACACACCATTTTCGCCTGGAACAGTACCAGGAGGCATTCCTCACATTGCATACCAAAGCCAGACACCGTGTGGTCAAGGCGGTGTTTGATTTTGGGCCTGCCTGAGGGGAGAGAGGAGGACAACGTGGCATTCTCTTTGGACGAACGTGTCGCAGAGCGGCAGGGCGAGCAGTATGCCTTGCACCGGCAGTATCTCAACTCCAGCCTCGCTCGCGTTCAGGCGATCATTGGCTTTGACAAGATCTATACCCGGGGCGAGGGAGCTTATCTGTGGGACGTCGCGGGAGACCGCTACCTGGATCTGCTGTGCGGGTACAGCGTATTCAACCTGGGGCGTGGCCATCCCGTGGTTAGGCAAGTCATGCAGGAGGTGCTGGCCATGGAGCGGCCCAATCTGGTCAAGATGGATTGCCCGCTCCTTGCCGGTTTGCTGGCTGAGGACCTGGTGAAGCGTTTGCCGCCCGGGCTGGACGCCGTCTTTTTCGCCAACTCGGGCGCCGATGCCGTAGACACCGCCCTCAAGTTCGCCCGTGCGGCCACCAGACGCCCGCGGGTGCTCTATCTGGACTATGCCTTCCATGGGTTGACCCTTGGCACCCTCTCCATCAACGGGGGATCCCAGTTTCGCGAGGGGTTCGAGCCGCTCATGCCCGGCTCTGACGCTGTGCAGATGAACGACCTGGAGGGTCTGGAGCGGGAACTGCGCCAGGGTGACGTGGCTGCCTTTGTCGTGGAGCCGATCCAGGGTAAGGGCGTGTACATCCCAGCCGATGACTACCTGCCCGAAGCGCAGCGCCTATGCCGCAAGTACAGAACCCTTTTTGTCTGCGACGAGGTCCAGGTTGGTCTGGGGCGCACCGGGCGCTTTCTCTGCTGCGAGCACTGGGGGTTGGAGCCCGACATGGTCACCCTATCCAAATCGTTGGGCGGTGGCTACATTCCGGTGAGCGCGACGATCACCCGCCGCAGCATTCACGACAAAACCTTCAGCCGCCTCGACCGGTGCCAGGTACATTCGACGACTTTTGGTCAGAACGAATTGGCCATGGCCGCCGGCTTGGCGACTCTGCACGTGCTGGAAGAAGAGCGGCTGATCGAGCGGGCGGCGACGACGGGGCAGAAGCTCATGGCTGGCCTGGCTGCCCTGGCCGAGCGCTATGACTGGATCGCTGACGTGCGCGGCAAAGGGTTAATGATTGCCATCGAGTTCAGACCATCTCGCTCGCTTGGGCTGCGAGCCGCCTGGGCAGCCGCGGAGACGGCCCAGAAGGGGCTGTTCGCCCAGTTCGTAGTGATGGCTCTTATGCGCGACCACCGGATCCTGACCCAGGTGGGTGGCCCTGGCGTCAACATCATCAAACTGCTGCCACCGCTGATCATCGGTGATAAAGAGGTCGAGGCCACTGTCTCCGCCTTTGATGCCGTCATGGCCGAGGCGGCACGCGTCCGGGGGCGCGTCTGGGGCCTGAGCGGGCAACTCATCAAGCACGCGCTCTCTCAGTGAACATGATGCTCTCTGACGTTCAGGTCTTGGCCGGAGAGATCGGGCCGCGCGGCACCGGCACCTCCGGTGAGGGTGCGGCCGCGGATTTCGTGGCCGAACGCCTCTCGACGCTGGAGCTGCCAGTGGAGCGGCAGACCTTCCGGGCGGTCGCCAGCCAGAACGCCTTTCCGCTGGCCATTGACCTGGTGGCGTTGCTCGCCGTCGCCATTTACTCCTTCGGCGGGACACTTGGCCGCTGGGTTGGCGCCGGGCTGGCTCTGACCACCGCGCCTCTGCTGTGGCAGACCATCCGCACAGCCAACAACCCCCTGCGCCCTCTTCTCCCACAAGTCACCAGCCGCAACGTGGTGGCACGCATCGAGCCGCGGGGTGAAACCCGCCAACACGTGGTCCTTCTGGCCCACCTCGATACCAACCGCTGTCGCTTCGTCTGGCAGTCTTTTGCAGTGCGCTTCCTGGAACCACTTGCCTATCTGACCCTGGCAATGCTGACCTCACTCGGCCTGCTCTACCTGGTCGGCGCCTTCCTCGGCGGAGCCAAGTGGGTGTGGTGGGTCTCCCTGCTCCCGGCTGGCTACATCGTAGGTACGGTCATCACCTTGTGGAAGGACGACCGTGTGCCGTATTCCCCTGGCGCCCACGACAACGCTGCCAGTGTGGCCGTGGCGCTGGAGGTGGGTACCCGCCTTGCAGCGCAACCCCTGGATCGCACGCAGGTCTGGTTGGCTTTCACCGGGGCCGAAGAGACCGACCACGCCGGTCTGTATGCGTTGCTTCACCGCTATGATCCAGCCCTACGCAAAGCGGCCTTTATCGGCCTGGAAGGGCTGGGAAGTGAGGACCTTTGCTATCTCACCCGGCAGGGGGTCTGCGCCCACTATACGCCCGATGTAGGTCTGCTGGCCCTGGCTGAGAGTGTCGCTGCCCAGCGGCCCGAACTCGGAGTCCGGGCGGCGCAGATGACGGGGGTAGACGAGGTGGGCACGCTGCGACGGTTCGGGTATCGTGCCATCTGCATCGCCGGTCGCGATCCGGTGAGTGGCACGCTGCCGCACTGGCACCGCCCTGACGACACGGTGGAAACCATATCGGGTGAGTTCATGGAGCGGGCGGCAGACCTGGTGATGGCGCTGTTGGAGGCCCTGGACCATCAAACACTGAATGCTCAGGAGGAGGACCCATGCGGGCGTTTGTAACAGGAGGCACCGGGTTTATCGGAGGAGCAGTGGTGCGCCGGCTGCTCGAAGACGGCCACGAGGTGCGGGCGCTGGTTCGCCCCGGCGCCGACACTCGCCAACTGGATGGTCTTCCAGTCGAGCCGATCGAGGGCGACCTGGGCGACCGCGAGAGCCTGCAAAGAGGGATGGCTGACTGCGATTGGGTGTTTCACGTCGCCGCTCTGTACAGCTTCTGGGGCTACCGGTGGGATGACTTTTACCAGGCCAACGTGGAAGGCACACGCCGGGTGCTGGAGGCGGCCGTCCTGGAGGGAGTGGAACGTGTGGTCTATACCAGTTCCATCGCCGTGCTCGGCGTCCACGAGGATCACACTCCTGCCACGGAGGATACCCCCAGCACACTGGGCGATCGGATCGGGCCATATCAGCGCAGCAAGTTCCTGGCCGAGGAGGTGGCCCGTGAGTATATCCGGCAAGGACTCCCGGTGGTCATTGTCAATCCCAGCGCGCCGGTGGGGGTGGGCGATCACAAGCCGACTCCGACTGGCCAGATCATCGTGTCCTTTCTCAATGGACAGATGTTCGCCTACGTGGATACGGGGCTCAATATCGTGGACGTGGAGGATGTGGCTGCAGGCCACGTATTGGCCGCCGAGCGGGGTCGGGTCGGGGAGCGGTACATTCTCGGTGGGGAGAACCTGACTCTCAGAGAGGTCCTTGACCTTCTGGCTGAGGTAAGCGAGCGGCCGCGCGTGCGCTTCCGCATCCCCAGTTCAATGGCGTTGGCCTGGTCCTATGTGGATGTGGCCTTGGCTCGGCTGAATCTGCGCCGTACGCCGATGGCCACACCGGAAAAGGTGCGCCTCTCGCGCCGGTACGAGTTTTTCGATCCGAGCAAGGCAGTTCGAGAGCTTGGCTTGCCGCAGACGCC
>CBDUWJ010000267.1:0-4491 GCA_965370895.1 uncultured Anaerolineae bacterium
GCCGGATGTCCCTGAGCCACTCGCGGACATTGACATTATCGAGGAATGGCCCCCCGGTGCGGGCCGGCCACCCGCGCCGGAGCCACCGGTGGCCCTCAGCGAATGGCCCCCCGGAGCCGAGATGCCGGTCACAGAACCGGCTGTGGTGATTCGGGAGCGCATCGTCGAGGACGAGAGCCAGCGTCTGGAGCAGTGGGTAGACTTTGTCCGGCGGAGCGGAGTCCAGGTTAGCGGCAAGATGTTGTATGGAATGCCGTTTCTGGAGATCATCCGCGAGGTGTTGCGCAACGAACACGACCTGGTGATGACCACGGCCGAGGGCCGCGGGGGCCTGAAGGAAATGCTCTTTGGCAGCGCCGCCCTGCACCTGATGCGCCAATGCCCGTGTCCGGTGTGGGTTATAAAGGCCTCCCAGCCCGAATGGTGCACCCGCATCCTGGCCGCCGTGGATCCGACCCCCCTGGATGAAGAGCAATACCCCATCAACATCAAGATCATGGACCTGGCGACAGTGCTGGCCCGGCGGGAGGAGAGTGAACTGCTTGTCGTCCACACCTGGACTTTTCCCGTTGAACACTCCTTGAGAAGCGGGCGTTTCGGCTCGTCAAGCGAGGTGGACAGGTGGGTCCGTGAAGCCCGAGACGTGCACAGGCTCAAACTTACCAAGCTTCTCCAGCCGTTTGCTTTGCAGGACCTGAGGTCTCAAGTGTACCTGTTGAAAGGCGAGGCGGGGCACTTGATTCCTGAGCTGGCAGCAGAGAAGGAGGTAGGACTGATCGTCATGGGTACGGTGAGCCGCAGTGGCATGGCCGGATTGCTCATTGGCAACACCGCCGAAAAGATCCTCCGCCGGGTGAATTGCTCTGTGCTGACGGTCAAGCCCGATGGGTTCATAACCCCGGTGAGGTTGAATGAATAGCAGAAATCCCTGACGACCGGGTACTGAAACCATGAAAGCACTGATTGTTGACGATGATCGCGTACTGGCCGACGTGCTAGCCTTTACCCTGCGACGCGAAGGGTTTGAGGTGGCGCAAGCCTACGATGGTGAGGCTGCTCTGCAACGCTGGACCGAGGAGCAGCCCGACCTGATCGTGCTGGACGTCAACATGCCAAAGCTCGATGGCTTTGCTGTGTGCCAGCGGATCAGGGCGGAAGAAAGAGGCGCAAGGCAGGCCGGCACGCCCATCATCCTGCTCACCGTGCGTGATGAAGAGAATGACATCGTGCACGGCCTGGAGCTGGGTGCTGACGACTATATCACCAAGCCCTTCAGTCCGCGCCAGCTCGTCGCTCGGGCTCATGCCGTGTTGCGCCGCGCTGGCAAGGCGACCGTTGCAGCGACCCGCCGGGTGGGCGAGCTGACCCTCGATCCCAGCCGGCGAGAGTTGCGCGTGGGCCAGGGCGGGCCTGTCTCGTTGACCCCTCTGGAGTGCCGCCTGCTCGACTATCTGATGCTCAATGCCGGGCACGTGCTGACCGCCGAGGCCATCATCGACCACGTCTGGGGGCCTGACGGCGGCGACCGCGATATGCTGCGCCAATTGGTGCATCGCTCGCGCAACAAGCTCGCCGAGGCATCGAGTGCAGAGGCGGGCACGCCCGCGCCTCCTCCTGCCTACATCGAGACCGTGCCCGGTCTGGGGTACGGGCTTGTCGTTCCCCCGTCTCGCCGGGCGGACTAGGCCCAAAATCACAGTAGAAATCGCATCCCCTCCCTGGGGATTGTGCCAGCCTTGGGTTGGCTCAATATTCGGTTGCCTTCTCGCATTTGCCGGGCCCTGTCAGGGCCCGGTTCGCCGTTTGGGGCTTTGGGTTCCATCCACTCTGTCTTGTGGTTGGTGGTTGAACTCCTAAACATCGATTGTGGCCAGAGTTCCCCGCCAGGGGGACAATAGGCACAATCGCCGGATCTCTGGGCGAGCAGCATCAGATCTGCCGGATCTCCCCGAACCGCCTTCCGGAGCAGTCCCCCAAAATCCCATTATGTCCGGTGACGTGGTGTATGCGTTGGGCTCCGCCGGCCGGCTACACTGTCTGGGACAGCGTGCAAAACTGTCACAGCATTGTCACAGCTTCATCACGATGTTTGTCATCCCCTTGGGCTATAATTATCATATAGTCTGGGGGGTGATGCGCATGCTCGGAACACGTTCACGGAAAACCGCATACCTGTCGCTTGACGAGTTGGCTGCAGATCCAAAGCTGGCTCGATGTCTCCCAGCCGACCTGGCCTGGCGCTGCCGCGCTCTGCCGCTGGCAGAGGATCGGGGACGCGTCACAGTTGTCATGGCCAATCCGGAGGATGCCGACGCTCGCCAAGCGGTCGTCTCTGCCCTGGGACCAGCGGCGTGTGTGGTCCAGGGTGATCCGGTGGCCATTGATGCCCTGCTAGAAGAGGTCTGGGGGTCTGAGGTTCACCGCCCCCTGGACATGCTGATCTGCACCTTCCCCAATCCTGTCTCTGACGGAATGCAGGACTATGCCCAGGGTCTGGGGAACTTGATAGGTGCGCATGTTAGCTGCCTGGACACGGCGCAAGGACTGGATGCGCTCACCAAAGAAGGAGGGTGCGCCGAACACGACTTGCTGATTCTGGATGAACCCGGTCATCCCCTGGCCCGTCACCTGCTCTCGCGACCGGCTACGGCGGATGCGCCGCAACTGCACGACGGTGCACCGGCCGCAGGGCAACGCCAGGTTCCTTTTGCCATGCTGGTAGCGCAACGGCCGCGGTGGCCGCTTGGGCGCATCCTGCTGATCGTCTGTGGTGAAAGCGCGGACAACGCAGCCGTCGATTGGGTGTTGCGCCTGGCCCGGCCAAGCGGCGCGGCCGTCACCGCCCTCGCCTTGGTGCCACCCGTGCCGGGCATGTACAGTGGGCTATCCCGCATGGGACAGGACCTGGCTTCGTTGCTGACAACCGACACCGCCCTGGGACGGCAAATGCGCCACGTTGCCCAGCGTTTGGTGGAGAGCAAGGTTGAGGGCACGCTCCGGCTGTGCCAGGGACTAGTTGATTGTCAGATTCGTCGCGATATCGTTGAGGGGGACTATGACATGATCGTCATGGCGGTCAAGCCCTGCCGGTGGTGGCTGCGAAGGCTGAAGGGAGACCCGATCTGCCAACTGCTGAGCTGGGCTGACCGGCCGGTGCTTCTCGTGGAGCCAATAACTGCATAGGATTGTCTGTCGCCTAATCGGTTCGTGAATCGAGCGGGGGAACCGAAAATCGGGGTGTATCTCCTTCCCCTTGGGCCGGGGGCTCTAGGCCAAGGGGGGCGAGAGGGGCACCTTCCCGCCCTAACCCGTCAGCTAACCTCGCCGGCGTCGGAGGGGACAGGTCTGCTAGGACGCCTGCCATGCAGGTGGTCATCGGGAGAGCCGCAGAGCTGTCTGCGGCGTTTCTTTGCATGGTTTCGGAGGAACTGCAATGCGAGCACAAAACAAAGGAAGGAAAGCATTGCCCACATCGTTGGCTTTTGTTCTATTGATCGCTGTGATCGGCTGCGGCCCATCGGGCGGCGAGCAACCTGCTTCCTCGGAGGGCCAACTGGAAGGGACGATTGCGGTTTCCGGGGCCTACCTGGCTGGGGACATTGGGTGAGCTCGTGACAAGCAGGGCTGAACCAATGAAAGCCAACTTTGAGGAGTTGCAGGGATGAACATCGAATTGATCTTGCCAATCGTGTTACTCGCCTTTGTCTGCGAGCTGGTCGATTCGTCTCTGGGGATGGGCTATGGCACGACGCTGACGCCTGTGCTGCTTCTCATGGGCTACGAGCCACTCGAGATCGTGCCGGCCGTGCTGTTCTCGGAATTCATCACCGGTATAATGGCCGGTGTGTTCCACCACGAGTTCGGCAACGTGGACCTGAAGCCGGGCACGCGAGATTTCAAGGTCGCGGCTGTGCTGACCGGCATGAGCGTGGTCGGAGTGCTCCTGGCGGTAGGAGTAGCCATCAGCGTACCGTCGTGGGTGGTCAAGCTCTACATCGGCTTTGTGGTGCTGGCCATTGGACTGGTGATTCTCAAGAATCACCAGAAAGAGGCCCAATTCTCCTGGGGACGCATTGGGGGCCTGGGATTCATCGCCGCTTTCAACAAGGGCATCAGTGGCGGGGGCTACGGCCCGGTGGTGACGGGCGGGCAGGTGCTATCGGGCGTGCGCGGTCGCAGCGCCATTGGTATCGCCTCCCTGGCCGAGGGGCTCACCAGTGTCGTGGGGGTATCCATCTATGTGCTTAGTGGCACACCCATTCCCTGGCACCTCGCCCCGTCGCTGCTGTTGGGTGCGGTGGTGTCGGTGCCCCTGGCCGCCTACGTGGTCAGCCGGGTTCCAACCGGACGGCTGACGCTCATCATCGGCGGATTCGCCACGGCGCTGGGAAGTTACACGCTGGTCCGGCTGTTCGTATGAGGCATCATTAGTGACCTTTCACAAAACGGACCTTGGCTTTCCCTTGCTCAAGCCTGGTCCGTGACCAGGCG
>CBDUWJ010000268.1:0-4480 GCA_965370895.1 uncultured Anaerolineae bacterium
GGACCCGAACCGTGCGCGCTGTGTGCCGCAGTCCCTTCCTGGCTGCACGCCACCACGCGCGGGTCGTCGCTGACGATGCGGTCTGGCAGGCGATTGGCGAGGCGGTTGAACAGTCGGGCCTCGGCGATGACTTCTGGTGTCCCTTGGAGCACGCTTGAATGGCTTGCCGCGGCAACGCGCCGCCGTGGCGACCGGCCCGCCACCTACCTGGCAGGTTCTCGTGAACCTATCAGGTCTCTCCGTCGCACTCTGCCTGCTCGCGCATCAGCGCTTCGATTTCGGGCAGAAGCGCAGGTACCTCCTGGCAAGACACCGTCCACACAATGTCGTAGTTGATGCCAAAGTTGTCGTGGACGATCTTGTCCCGCATCCCGGTCATTTCCTTCCAGGGCAGGTGCTGGGATCCAAGTTTCAATGGCGCCGATAGCTTTTTGGCCGCCTCGCCAATGACCTGGAGGTTGCGAACTATGGCATCCTGCGTTTTGATGTCCTCCAAGAACTGCGGGTAGGACAGACCGGCGCTATAGGCGAGGATTCACTCCATCGCCTCCTGGATGTCTCCCAAATAGTGGCTATCCCGCCGCTGCTCTGACATCAGCCAAGGTCCTTTGGATGTTCTCCGCAACGGGGCGGTAGCGGGGATGATTGAGGCTGAGCTTCAAGGTTTCAAACGTGGCCAGATCCACCCTGCAGCCAAGTCGCTCTTCCAGATGATCCGCCAAGGCCACAAAGTCCAACCCGAGAGGGCGGTTCAGCTCGACCAGCAGGTCGACGTCGCTGTCCTCGTCGGGCGTCCCCTGGGCAAAAGAACCATACAGCGCAAGGCGCTCCACGCCGTATTCCCGACAGAGATAGGGGAGCTCTTCCTCCAAAATATGCAGGATCCGTTCTCGGGTCAGAACCGTATTCATCATTCCCTCATCAGCTTTGGGACAAACCATACATCACACCACCAGGGCACGCCGAAGGCAGAGGACAAGGAACACAGTAGGCCCTTCTCGCAGCCTTGCCGAAAGTGAGAGAATGGCACAAACGGCGCGAGGGGTTTTGATGCAGCGACCTCATGGACCCGAACCCTGCAACCTTGACCTCCAGATGCAGGCCTTGAGAGCCATCCCCAGGGCATCCATGCGATCTGCGCCGGAGCGACCCTGAGATCTGCGGTTCAGCCCCGATAGTCTGCCGCCAGCCAGTTTGCCATCCTGGAAAGGCCTACCGGTGCGGATCATGCACTTTCCCGCACAGTCAACCCGAGACCAGTATACCTGGTTTCGGGCAAGGTGTCAACTCGGTGGGATAAGGGCCGGAGCCATAGTGCAAGAAGGCGGGCACCGGAAACCCGCCCTACTTGCTCTTGACGTGCACCCGCTTGTCGACGGCGACCCAGATCCTCGTCTAGCGCATGGTCAACCCGACGGCGCCCAGACTTGCGCGGGCAGAGTATCGTGTGGTATAATCCCTCATGGCGATAGTCCTCCTCTGCGAGTTTTTGGTTACCCGACCCTAGCACACAGGAGGCTATCGCTGTCAACTTGTTGCACCTGATTCCAATGACTTGCAGCCCTATTCGGGCCAAGACTGGCCCGTCAGGTCTACTCACTGGGAGGCAATGATGCAAAGCCAGGGTGTGGTGATCGACGGCGTGGCGAATCTATACAGCGAGCCCAGGCCCGATGTGGACCTCGTGACGCAGGCCCTCGTGGGCACGACGGTCTGCATGGAGAAGAGCGAGGAAGGCTGGTACGAGGTGGGCACGCCGGATGGCTATGCGGGTTGGATCGAGAGCCGGCACGTACGTGCGTACGCCGAGGGCGTGGCGCCCTACGCGTCGGCAGGGCGCGTGGCCGAGGTCACGAGCTTGCTGGCGTTCCTGTTCCACGGGCAGAGCGTGAGCGCCCGGGCGCCGGCGATGCAAGTGACACTCAGCGCGCGGCTTGAAGTAGCTGGGGAAGGGGAAGACTGGGTGAAGGTGGCCCTGCCCGACGCGTCGGAGCGGTGGGTGAAACGGGGGGACGTGGCAGTCCTGGAGGCCGGTATCACCCGGCCACGGGGCAGCATAAAAGAGGTGGCGCAGACAGCAAAGCGATTCCTGGGCTTGCCGTACCTGTGGGGTGGATCGACGCCGCTGGGCATCGACTGCTCAGGGCTTGTGCAACTCGCCTACGGGCTGCATGGAGTGCGTCTCCTGCGGGATTCGCGGCTACAGTACACGCAGCCGGACCTGGCGCCGGTGGACCAGGACAAGCTGCAAGACGGAGACCTGGTGTTCTTTGGGGCCGAGCGGATCACGCACGTGGGGCTGTACCTGGGGCAGGGCGAGTTCATCCACGCCACGCCGCGCGTGCGGCCGGTGGTGCAGATCTCAGGGCTGGAGGAGGCGCACTGGACGGAACTGTATCAGGGGGCACGGCGGCCGTAGGAGGCCATGGCGGTCGCTGCCCAGCGGCTTGGATCCTCGGATCCAGGCCGTTTTGTGTTTGCTGGGCAGGCTGGGGGAGAACCGCAGATGGGTGGGAAGACGCCGATCGCAGGCGTCATGCATCCGCGATGATGACGGCACCCCAGTTCCGCGCGAATAGCCCGACGCTCTCAGAGATCTGCCCGCCTTCCCCTCCAGCCGGGGCCGCGCACGACACGGCCGGGGGTGGCGCCGGTGTGCTCGCCATCCTTGAGGACCTGGGTGCCGTTGACAAAGACGTGGACCATGCCGGTGGCGTACTGGTGCGGATTGGCGAAGGTGGCGTGATCCTGGATGGTGGTCGGGTCAAAGATGACGACGTCGCCATAATGGCCCGGCGTGAGGCTGCCGCGCCGGTGCAACTTGAGGTTGGCGGCGGGCAGGGAGGTCAGCCGGCGGACGGCCTCTTCCAGGGGGATGACCCGCTCGTCGCGCACGTACTTGCCGAGGAGCCGGGCAAAGGTCCCGTAAGCGCGGGGATGGGTGCTGGACTGGAGAAAGACGCCCTCGGATGCCTGGGAGGCGCCGTCAGAGCCAAAGCTGACCCAGGGCAGGGCGATCTGGCGGCGGACGTTGTCCTCGGACATGGTGAAAAAGACGGCGCCCACGTCGCTATCATCCTCGACGACCAGATCGATGGCGGTTTCCTCGGGCGATCTGCCGCGCATGGCGGCGATTTCGGCCAGGCTCTTGCCCGTAAGGGGCTTGAGGGCGTCGCTCTTGAACCCGATGAGCAGGACGTTTCCGGCAGAGCCGGCAGCCAGGTAGGTGCTGTCCCAGTCGTCGCTGGGCATGCACATCTCGTGCACCAGCCGCTCACGGATGGCAGGGTCCTTCAAACGTTCGATCCAGGCGCGATGCCCACCCTCCTGGACCCAGGGGGGCATGGTGGCGTCGAGACCGGTGGAGGAGGCGGGGTAGGTGTACATGTCGGCGGTGATGCGCAAACCCTGGGCGCGGGCGGCCTCGATCTTGGCCACGGCGTCGTCAAGCTTGTGCCAGTTGCGACGGCCGGAAACCTTGAGGTGGTAGTTCTCGGCGCGGACGCCGGTGCGGCGAGCGACCTCGACGAGCTCGTCCATGGCCTCCAGGAGGCGGTCGCCCTCGTTGCGAATGTGAGAGATGTAGAGACCATCGAACTCGGCAACGACCTCGGCCAGGGCGACGAGCTCCTCAGGCTCAGCGAAACAGGCGGGGGTATAGATGAGAGCTGAGGAGAGTCCGACGGCCCCCTCCTCCATGGCCTGTCGGACCAGGGCGCGCATGCGATCCAGCTCGGCGGGCGTGGGGGGACGGTCCTCGTAGCCCAACTCGTGGATGCGGATGGTAGTAGCACCGACAAAGGAGGCAACATTGGGCGAGACCCCACGACGGACCAGGTGTTGGAGGTACTCGTCGAGGGTGGTCCACCCGATGTCGTAGCGAATATGGCCCTGGCGCTCCGTCCATTCGCGGCGCATGGTGCTGTTCACCGGCCCCCAGGAGCGGCCCTCGCCCAGGACCTCCAGGGTGACACCCTGACGGATCTCGCTCTGGGAGCAACCGTCCTCAATGAGGGATTCGACGGCCCAGCTCAGCATGTTGATAAAGCCAGGGGCGACGGCGAGGCCGGTGGCGTCGATTTCGGTCTCGGCGCTGGCCGGGAGGGAAGAGCCAATGGCCGCGATGGTGTCGTTGGCCATGGCGACGTCGCCGGTGAAGGGTGAGCCACCCCGGCCGTCGTAGATGGTGCCGTTGCGGACGATTATGTCATATTCAGTGTGCATGCGACATGCCTCCTTGTGTTGAGCACCGTGTCCGTGAGCCGCTTCGCCTCCGCATCTCTGCATTCCTGGGTTCACAGCGCATTGACAACCCTCAACGCGGGGATGCAGAGGCCCATAGACGCAAAGCCCGACAGAGACCCTGGCTCTGCGTCTATACGCCTCTGCGTCAGCCCGGCTGTCCTTGCCAAACAGCGCAGATCATACCATCGGGACAGGCAGCGTGCAAGCCTCAGCGACAGCACATTCACTGTAGAAC